>PKUH01000001.1 GCA_002869615.1 Desulfuromonas sp.
CGTTGTTGAGATCATAAACAACAGCAAAACGCTTCAATCCCATTTCCTGGCAGGCCAGTTCGGCAATTTTTCTTGCGTTGAAACTGCTGGGGGCCGTCACCCGTAAAAGGTAGTCATCCTTACCGCTGAAAAGGTCGGATTTGCTGGTCGGGCTGATCATCAACTTCTCAGCCTGGTTGACCAGCGGCAGCGTCACAGCAGTCATCGAACTGGTCATGTGTCCGATAATGGCGACAACATCCTCTTTAATGAGTTCGGCAACACCCTGTTTCGCTGCAGTCGGATCCTGTTTGTCATCCTTGACCACAATAACGACATTGCGCCCGTTGATGCCACCCGCCGCATTGACTTCCTCGACCGCCAGCAAGGCCCCATCACGCCCTGAGATACCGAGCCCCGCTACGCGACCGGTCAAACCTCCGACAAAACCGATTTTAATCGGTTTCACCTCGCGCTCGCAACCGAGAACCAGCAGCAAAAGAAACGGCACGAGCATCACGCGTCGAAAGCTCAATCGCAACATGAAATATTCCATCCGAACCCTCCCCTGGATATTTTTTCAGTTAAATCAGGCCAGGTACACCCGCGAAAAAACATCCAAACCAATCGGACCAGCCATTGCAAGAAAAACAATCTGATTATACTATCATAATTCATTGAGAATCTGGAACGTTTCCTTATCCACTGCGAGAGAAACAAAATATTTACAACGACGAATTTATCAGTCTATTCAACCGGCCAGCATTTATACAAAAAAGGGAACGCCGTCTGGCGTTCCCTTGGAATTCTTTTTTCTGATCGTAATCAGGTCTCAATTTTATCCGGCGAATCGTTGACAGCTCCTGACTCATCAACGTCCAGAACAACTTCCCGGTCAGTCTTTTCGCTACCGGTTCCTGCAACCTTCGGCAGCGGCACAATGTTGCTGGCGCTGCGGCCATTGCCGACCTTGAATTTACCAATCCCCTGTAACAGCATGTCGGTCTGGGTCTTGAGCGATCCTGCGGCATCACTGACTACAGCAGTCGCTTTCAGGTTCCCCTGTGCTGACAGATTGATCCCGGCGACAGCCTCGACGATCTGCTGGCTCTCTTTCCGTTGCTCATCGCAAGCCATGTTGACCTTCTGGATCATACCGTTAACTTCTTCCATGCCGGCAGCAACATTCCGGCTTGCATCACTCTGCTCACGGGTCGATGTGTTGATCTTACCGGTCAGGTCACGCATGTTTTCCGAGACGGAAATGATTAATTTACTGCCCGATTCCTGTTCACGAATAGCGGATACAATCTGATTGACCATATCGGAGACACGATCCATGGCAATCCGGATCATCTCACCGCCTTTGACTTGTTCGCGCGTGGCCGAAGATATCTTGTTCATTTCTCCGGCGACCTGCTGCGATCCGGAGACGATTTTCTTCAGGGCTTCACCTGATTGGAGCGAGAGGCTTTCGCCCTCGGAAATGTTTTTCTCTGCTTCATTGATTGCACTGACGGCATTGCGGCTTTCCATCTGAACGCCCTCGATTATCGACACGATTTCCTTGGTCGACAACGATGTCTGGTCCGCCAGCTCCTTGATCTGGTCGGCCACCACGGCAAAACCGCGACCATGTTCTCCGGCCTGTGCTGCGATGATGGCTGCATTCAGCGCCAAAAGATTTGTCTCGTCGGCAAGATTGTCGATCACTGAAAGAATTTCACCGATATTCTGGGCCTTGTCGGAAAAGGAGTTGATGGCCTGGGCGGCCTGTTCGGATGTTTCCTTGATGCGTGACATTCCGGAAATTGTCGCATCTACAGCCTTCTGGCCGGCCTCGGCATCCTGCCGAACGCTTGCTGTAATCTCGGCTGTATCCTTTGCTCCCTGTTCAACCTGGCGGATTGAACTTTCCATTTCAGCTACCGACGAGGCGGTCACATCGGCCTCTTCCTTCAACCCGGAAACACTTTCGGAAACCTGTTTGATATTGCTCGCGATCTCAACAATCGATGAATTGACGTTTTCGGCCGATTCGGACAGGTTCTCGACATTCTGGGCGATCTCCTCGGTACTCGCAACCTGCTCGAGTATTGACGTGGTCACATCATCGGAAGTCGCAGTGATATGGCCCATTGAACGGGCAACATCAGCAACCGAGTTATCAATCCGCTCGATCGCAGCAGAGGTTTTACCAACCTCCTCTACCTGTCCACGTGCTGATTTATCCACCTGCCGGGCCGTGCTGGTCAGATTTGCAGAAATTTCTGTTATCTGATCAGATGAACTATTGACCTTGAGAACCATCTCACGCAGGTTATCGGCCATCCCGGTCATCGCCTTGACCAGATCACCAACCTCACCGTCCGCCTTGATTTCAAAAGTCCTGGCAGCATCGATGTCGCCTTCGGCAAGACGTGTCGCCAGATTCTGAACTGACCGGATCGGTTTGATCAACAGTCTCCCCGAGGCAATATTGATAATCACAGCCGAAAGAACCATGAAAGCCAGAAACAAAACAAGAATCAGATTTGATGTGTTGTTAGCGAGAGATTCGCCAGCAGCGATCTGATCTTCGACTGAAGCGACATGCGTCTGGTTGAGATCGTAAATTGCGGCGGTCAAGCTCTGCTGTAACTGGCCAACTTCCCGAATCTCATCCTGCAGCGATGCGACATCCTCCCCTTCAGCCAGCATCGTGTAGTATTTGCTGGCTTTCGCCTTGTAACCGGCATAATTTTCGCGGAATTCAATCAGGGCTTGATGGAATTTGGTGTTTACCTTGCCACCCTCTGTTGAGAGTTCAACCATTTCATCGAGTAGTGAGAGCACCGTATTGCCGAGGATATTCGCCTTTTCAAGGGCTTCTTCATCGGCCAGAAGGAAGGCATCCTCATAAAAGCTGGATTGTTTCAAAAAAACATTCTGAGCCTCGGTACCGCGTAAGGAAAGAGGAAAATCGGCATCACGCAAGCTACTGAGATCATTGACCAACTGATTGTTGGCATTGAAGGTCACGACTGTCGCTACGAGAAAGCCGAGAGCAACGACCCCGACACAGATCCAGATCTTGAATTTGATACCGCTGAAAAGAATCATAACCCCTCGTTCAGGATACCTGCTTAATTGATATCCAGCTTCTTGACTGAATCGTCCAGTGACGCTGCTGAAATATAGCCGATCGCACCGGCCTTGGCAGCAACCGCCTTTTTCATGGCAGCATCATCCGGGAAATCTTTCGGCGGCAATCCGGTGCCGGTGAAGAGTGATTTTTTCCAGAAAGTTGAATACTGCTGCGGCGATTTTTTCACTATTTTCTTAAGAAAAGCTCCATTCACCGGTGAAGCCGTCTGGGTATAAACGGTAACCTGTGAGCCATCGTTCCAACTACGCTGTTTACCGAGATAAATATTCTTGACCTCCTTGGCCGAGACAACCGTTACCGGATTTGATTTATTGGTAATCACCACATAATCAGCAGCGAACGCGACTGAACTGACCAGGAGCATTGAAAGGGTCAGGACACATATCAAATATTTCATCGTATAGCCTCCGTATATTTTAGGCTTGGGAAGGTTCATGTATTAAAAGTTGAAGGACGTTTTGAAGATATAATAGTTCCAGTCTTTTTCAGTGTTAAACGCCCCCGGACCATCGTTGAAATAATTCGTTAACAGGTCCGCTCCTTCAATATCGTGCCACTCGGCCTTGATCAGCCAGTTGCCGCTGAAATCGTACCGAAAGCCGACACCAAAATCTTCACGATAGAAATAATGCGCTGGCATTCCACCGTTTGCAACAGATTGAGCAACTCCATCCTTATCACCTTTATCACGATAAAAAGCATCATAGAGCACTGTAAAGGAGAGAGCTTCAAACCCCGGGGTCGGAACCGTCAGCATCGCATAGTATCCCATTGAATCATCTGGGTTCGGCAATGCCGGTGATGGAGATATCTGACCAAATTCATTATATTCTGCCGGCTGTTCAAACTGGATGTATTCTCCGGCAAAAATAAGATACGGTGTTGCGTACTCCAGAGAACCGATATACATCTGTTCCAATCGAACTCGTAGATTGTTGACTTTCCCAGGAGTGTCAGTTTGTAATCTAAAGTCTGCCTTACCTTCAAAAAAAGAAACGCCGACTTTCAATCCATCCAACACGGTGTTATACATAAACCGACCACCATAAACATATTCATTGTCAGCTGATATGCTCAATAACTGGTCATTATTCCCACCGAAATTCATTTCGGCCATCTGGGCAAAACCAAAAAAAGCTTGAAGAGTCGGCGAATCATCCGGGAAGTTGATCTGGCCACCATAGGCGGCATAATCAAGATCACCGGCAGCACCGAGTGATATATTGCCATAGAGCTGCCCACCCTGGGAGGCGACGAGCAGATTGCGGCGGGTTTCATCGTAGACCGATTGCGGCAGGAAGGCCATGTTGCGCAGGAAGTCCGAGTCACGCCCTTCGTTGTAGAGGCCGATCGGCATCTTGACTTTACCGAGACGAACGCCCAGAGCATCATCGAAACGATAATCTCCAAAAGCCCAGTCAAGACGGATGTCGTTGTTCCCCTCGTCGCCGAGGTCCCTGGAGAGGAACTGCATGCCGACCCGCAGTTTATCATTGACCGGAACATTAATGGTTAAACCCGCTTCAAGAATCTGGGTCGTTCCATCCGTAGAATCGGTCGCCAGCCAGTCATTTTTATCCGTTTTCATATAACCCTGCGAAACGAAACCATTCAGCCGCAACTGGGTCAGATCAAAAGCCAGTAAAGCCGTCGGGAGCAGAGTCAAGACCAGTACCAGACAAATAATTCTTGCGTTGTGCATGGAGCCTCCTGATAAAAAGCGCGATGGAGTAATGTAATATTACGAGTCAAAACAACGATTAATGCCGAGCACAGAACATTTAAAGCATTATGATGACAATCGAAACTTTCGTTTAACAATACAATACCAAAAGAGGAGAATTTTACATTTACCATGCCAAACAAATATTCAGAATCGATTAAAAACCAAAAACTACAGTAAATACTTATCTTTATTCATATCTGAATCATCTTTTTTCAATTGCTAAATTCATGATATATGTCGTGGAACCGCCTCCCCATCAGAGAAACTAGCCAAACCACTGAAATCCTTTTCAATTTCAGTGATTTGGCATATACAAAAAACAGTTTTAGTTCTTATTGGCTCTGAAAAACGCTTAAATGTGATAAAATGTCGATCTGGTTCAATATAAAAACAACTGGAGTACCAATGATCCGAACAATTTTGATATTGATCATTTTTGTATTTTCAACAATGCATTGTTATGCAGCTGAGACGGATAAGCAAGGTCGGTTGTCCCAACGCGATCTCGCTGTCGAACTGGTTCAAAGCCTCGGCTGGTCTTTCGGCCTGCCCGATGAACCTGAGAATGAAGATTACCTGACCATCCTTAACGGTCGCCGCACCTGGCGGTTTGAATTTGAAGATATCGTTATCCCCGATGCCGAGGCGCCACTGGCCCCGAAAGAGATCCTCACCTTCGGTAAGTTCAGCGGCAAGAACTGGCAGCGGGCTCCGGGGCGCAGGATCACGCCGCGGCTTGAATTCCTTCTGCCGCTCTCCGGTCGCTACACCATTAAAGCATCGCTGTTCAAGCCGGGCTACCAGCTCGCGATCAATGAGCACGAACTGGCAGCAGACGGTACTACCAATTTCAGCAAGGTGACCTTCGGAACGATCGACCTGACGGCCGGTCGGCTGAACGCCGAGATGACAATACCGTCGCGCGGCGGTATCGATTACATAGTCCTCGAAGCACCGCCGGCCCGCAACATCGCTCCGCACTCCGGATGGGAATTCGACCGGCCACTTGAAAACAGGTATATGGCTGTGACTGCCCTGCAGGCTCTGGAACTCGAAGGGCTGCTGCCCGGGCGTCCGGAAACGCTGGAACTGGAAGCAGAATCAGCGCCCACGCCGAGCGGCGCTGTCTGCTGCACCGACCTTTACAAGGGTCCGATCAAGGGAGAGTGGGTCCGCTCGGACAGCGGCCAGTCCGAATACAGTCACCTGTTTGAGATTGAACAACCGGGAGTTTACGATCTCTCCATGAATGTGCAGGGAAAAAGCCCTTTTTCAGGGATGCTGAACGGCAAGGATTATTTCAAAATCGATCCAAAACCGTATTTCACTGAGATTTATTCCGGATCGTTTTTCCTTGAAAAAGGGACCAATCAGATCGAAATAAATATTCCGCACCGGGGCGGCCTCGACCGCTTCTCTTTCCGGGCCAGATCATCGTCTCCGGACGATTACCTGCAACTTGCCGGGTTGGCCGATACCCCAACAACACCGGAAGAGCTCAATAGATTCCTGCGTCTCGTTGCCGCCATCGGGACCAATCGATAGGTCAGTATAGAGATACGATAAATGAAAATCGGAGGGGGATTGACAAGTTACGGGGCCGGTCTGTCTGCCGCTCCTTTTCTCTACTGGTTCGAGCTGTTCCACAGCTTTCCTTTTATTCTGGCGGCTCTGGCGCTGCCAGCCGCGCGAACCAGGCTGTTTCCGGTCGTCATGGTGCTTTTTCTTTTCCTGACCGGACTGAGCAGCTACAACGTATTTATATCTCATGACATTCCGTCCGAGCTAAAAAAAAGCCTCTCCAGTCACCAAAACATACGGATTGAGGGAACGATCCGGACCCTGAACAGCCGGCCCGAAAACGGGCTGCGCATTGATCTTGAATCGGTTGTGGTCGAAAATGGCAACGGGACGATACCTGTGCCCGGAGCTCTCCGGATTTATGCCGATATTGACAATTCGGACATCGCCCCCGGAAACCGGGTCCGACTCATGGCCAGACTGCGCCCTCCCCGGAACTTTGCGACGCCGGGAGGTTTCGATTATGTCCGCTACCTGCAACGGCGCGACATTATCGCCACCGGATATACCGAACAGACTGCCAATCTCGCCGTAATCGCAGATGAAGTCAAAGAGAGTATCATCAACCGCATCAGGCGATGGCGCGCGAGGTTGCGTCAACAGATTCTTTCAAACATCGACAGCGAGTCAGCACCCCTGGTTAACGCCCTGACAACCGGAGACCGGGGCGCAATCACGCAACAGCAGCGTCAGCTCCTGGCACAGAGCGGTCTGGCCCATCTCTTCGCCATCTCCGGACTCCATATCGGGCTGGTTGCTGCATTTCTCTATGCACTCTGTCGATATGTCTACCTGGCCATTCCGATCGGTCAGCACAAGCCACCGCCGCGGCGCATTCTGCCGCCGTTACTGGTACCGTTTCTATTCGGCTACATGATTTTGACCGGCTCGGCAATTTCAACCCTACGGGCGTTTATCATGCTGGTCGCTATTGTTCTCCTCTGCGGCATGGCGCGCCGCAGCCGACCGTTCGACATCCTGCTTGTAGCCGCCTTCATAATCCTGGTGGCCGACCCGCTGGCCCTTTTCGAACCATCGTTTCAACTCTCATTTGCCGGTGCCGCCGGCATCGCTCTCCTGTTCCCGCTCTGGCGGCATCGCCTGGCCGACAAACCGCTCTACCTGCGCTACCCTCTCGGGCTGCTGGCCGCCAACCTGTCGGCAACTGCAGCAACAATGCCACTGGTGCTCATGCATTTCCATATCCTGGCGCCGGCCGGGCCATTGCTCAACATGCTTGCGATCCCTCTTGTTTCGCTGATAATCGTCCCGATCATCCTTGTCGCGACCTTGTGCCAACTGTTCTCGGCACCGCTGTCGCTTCTGCTGTTCAAATCTGCAGCAGTCATCCTTTCCATGTTTTTTACTTTCTGCCATACAATCGTCAATAGCGATTACCTGAACGCTGTCACAATTTATTCCTCATCAGTCGAAATACTGGTGCCGATCATTTTGGCGGCAACTCTGTTCTTACTCTATCGGGCGACTGAGCAATGGAGATTTGTTATCTGCGGCTTATCGATCTTTATTGCGATTTCGGCTTTTGCCTTTCAATCGCCCCGTCCGCTCACCGTAACAGTTCTCGATGTCGGCCAGGGTGATTCGACCCTGCTGCAATTTCCGAATAACAAAAGCTACCTGGTCGATGGCGGTGGTCTCTACAGTGACCGCTTCGACATTGGAGAGAAGGTCGTCGCACCGGCCCTCGGTGCACTCGGAATCGACCGGCTCGAGGCTGTTATCCTGACCCATGACCACCCGGACCATCGGAAGGGGCTTGTCTATATACTCAAACATTTCAAGGTCAAAGAGTTCTGGTGCGGCCAATCTGCCGAAGAACTGCATCCGGACCTGGAAGAAGTATTGAATGCAAAAAAAATCCCGTACCGTCAATTTGAACCGGGCTGGCAGGATCTCTCGACCGGAACCAGTTTGTTTAAAATATTCACGATCAGAACCGTTCGGCAAAAAAAGAACGATCAATCACTCGTTCTTTATGCTGCAACCGGCAATGATGGCGTTCTGCTGACCAGCGACCTCGAAAAGGAAGGGATCCGGATGCTCGTTTCTTCGGCGCCGCCAGGTCCGGTTAATCTTTTAAAAATACCGCACCATGGCAGCCGCTATTCCAACCCGAAACCATTACTGAATACCTATGCCCCCGGGCTCAGCTTTATTTCCGTTGGCTACAACAACCGTTACAAGCATCCTGACCCAACAATGATTGAACAGATTAAGAAATCATCATGCCGCATTGATCGAACCGACCTTGACGGATCGATCCGGTATCTCACTACCGGCAATGGCTGGGCTATAACACATTGGAAAAAGGGGCTTTTTCGTTGACAAAATCTTGTTCAAGCTGTTATTTTTACTAGGTTTAACCTGCAATCTTCAAGGGATCCGAAATGACACAAGCAACCATCCTGGTCGTCGATGATGAATTGTTCTTCCTCCGCCTGTACTCTGAACTGCTTGAATCGGATGATTACCTGATTGAAACAGCTGCATCCGGTGAAGAAGCGGTTACCAGAATCAGGCAGGGCGGAATTGATCTTGTCATGACCGACATGAACATGCCGGGAGTCGATGGTCTCGAAGTTTTGCGGGCCTCACGAAATATCAGAAATTCCCCCGATGTCATCATGGTGACAGGCCATGCGACCACCGAGAGCGCTATCCAGGCGCTCAAAAACGGCGCCCGTGACTACATCATAAAACCATTTAATCCGGACGAATTGCGCCATCTCGTCCATACCTGTATTGAGCAACGTCGTCTGCTCAATGAGAACAGTTCCCTGAAAAGTCAAATCGAGCTTTTCCAGAAAGGTCAGAACCTCGCTTCGCTGATCGATCTCGATCGATTGTTGCCACAATCGATCAACTCGATGCTACAGGAATTGGGCGGCGGTCGAGGGATCGCCTTCATGTATGGCAACAATTCGGCTCCGGTACTCCGTTCCTGTATCAGCATGAACGAAAATGAAGGCCGCGCTATTGCCCAGACAATGCTCCCAATGATCGATCCGCAGGGCAGACTCAGATTCCTTGACGGAAGCGAGTTCACCACTTCATCCGGATGGCCCGAAGATGTCAACTCCATCGGCATTCTCCCTCTTCCGTGCCAGGGCGACATAAAAGGTGCTATCATCCTCTGCAACGCTCCGGACGACCGCATGGAAACACTGGAAACGACCGAAAACCTGCTTTTTCTTTCAGAACAGATCTGTCTCGGCTTTGATAATGCCTTTCAGTTTCTCGGTACCCGCGAGCTGGTTTACACCGACGACCTGACCGGCCTCTTCAATCACCGTTATCTGCACCTGGCTATCGAGAAGGAAATCAGCCGTGCATCACGGTATGATTTGAAATTTTCAATTATTTTTCTCGACCTCGATCATTTCAAGCAGATCAACGACACGCATGGCCATCTGGCCGGGAGCAAAACCCTGACCGAAGTTGCCGCTGTCCTCAGATCATCGGTTCGCGAAGTCGACACCCTCTTCCGTTACGGTGGAGACGAATTTACGGCCCTGCTCGTCGAAACAGATGAAGAGGGGGCACGCATTGCAGCAGAAAGAATGCGGGCCTCCATTGCCGGCACAACCTTCCTGCAGGATGAGGGGATTAATGCCAAGGTCACAGCGACTATCGGTTATGCGACATATCCCTACCACACCGGGAACAAGTTTGACCTGATCGACATGGCCGACAAGGCTATGTTCAATGGAAAAAAAGAGCGGAATGTCATCCGAGTTGCCAGCCCAAACAGAAGTCAGGAAGCCTGATGATATTTTCCATTAAAAATGGAATTCTGCTTTACCTTCTGCTTTTACTATTGATCCCGGCCACGGTCAGCACCGTTGTCTCGGCAGCTGAAAACTCGATGATTGAACGGTATCGACTTTCTCTCAAAGTCGACCCGGACAACCCGACTCTGCACTATTTTCTCGGGGTCGCTCTGATCCGGGAAAATCTGATCAAAGAGGGGCTCAAAGAGCTCAGAATCGCCTATCCTGCCTATACTGATTCGATTGAGATGCAGTACAATATGGGCATCGCATTTTCGAAGCTGGGAGACCAGGATAGCGCCATGCTCTACCTCGAGCAGGCCGAAGCCCTCGGCGGCCTCGATTCACCCGATGTTTTTCCACTGATTAATGCCTATTACAATGTCGGCCTGGCATACCTTGAAAGCGACAATTTCGCAGCCGCGGAAGAGGTATTACTGAAAGTTTTGCGGCTCGACCCCGACCGGGTCGAAGTGTACCGTCTGCTTGGCGACATCGCCGCCCGAAGCGGCCGGGAAGAAGAAGCCCAGTCCTTTATCTCGAAGTATCTCAACAACTACCCCGATGACCAGTCGGCCCGCGACTACCTCTATGCGCTGCATTTCAACCGGGCGCTGAAACTGCTCGGTAAGAATGATAATGCGGGGGCCCGGCAGTCGTTCCTGAAAGCTTTTGAACTGACACCGGACAGTCCGCTTGTTCTCTACTATCTCGGCTCCCTCGATTACAATCAGGGCAATTATACATCGGCTGTTGAAAAACTCCGGGCCGCCTACCCGAATGCCCCGGAGGAACTGGAAGACAGTACCCGGGCAATGTTGTACAACTGTGCCCTGCAACTGTCACAACAAAAAAGATGGGACAAGGCAATCAGGGCGGTCGAGCCATTAACCGATATCGCGGCTCCGCGCATCAAGGATCTTCTTCTCGCCGGAAACATCTACCTTCAACAGGGAAAACATGATCAAGCCCGCAAAATATACCTGCAGGTTCTGGCGCGCGATCCGGCAAACTCAAAAGCGGTGGTCAATCTGGCCAATGCAGAAAATGGCGCCATAGACACCCTGTTCGAAGAAGGCCGGGTCCTCTTCTCCCGTGGCGAATATAACAAGGCACTCGAAAAATTCGATACCGTACTGTCTATCCGACCGAATGAAAACCGCAGTCTTGCCTATCGGCAAAAGACACAGGAACGGATGGCTTCTGATGCCGCTGGTGCTTTCGCCGATGCCAGGAAGGCCCTGTTGAGGAATGATTATCCGGCCGCTGTCACCAGCGCCAACCGTGGCCTGGCGATGCAGCCGGAAAACCGGGAAGGACAAAGCCTGCGCCAGCAAGCACTCAATGCCCTGCAGCAGGAAATAAATCAGCTTATTGATAACGGTCAGGCTTTGCTCGCGCGGAATGACTTCGCAGCGGCCGAAGCGCAATACAACAAGGTCATCAATCTCGAACCGGACAACAGGCGGGCTCTCGATGGTCTGCAAAAAATTGGCAAAAGTAAACACGAACAAGCCATTTCAGCGGTTAATGCCGGCAACAAGGCTCTTGATGAGGGGAAGATCAAAGCAGCGAAAAGCGCTTTCACAAAAGCCCTGAATTTTTCGCCCGATTACGCTGAAGCGAAACAGGGACTGGCCCGACTTGAATCCCTCACCAATTCACTGGTTTCCCAGGAAGTTCAGTGGGGGCGTCGGGCTCGAAGTGCCGGCCAGCTCGACCAGGCGAAAAAACATTTCCGCAACGCTCTTGCGCTTAAAGACTCGGCGGAAATCCGGCGTGAGCTTGCATCGATAGACAAGGCCCGGACCGACAAGGTCAATTCCCTTCTTACGGCGGCTCGCAAAGCACGCAACACGAAAGATTACGCCAAGGCCCGCACTCTTTACCGGCGGATTCTTGACATCAATCCCGAGCATAATGCAAAGAAGGAGCTTTCTGCTCTGGAGAGCGAAGTTTCATCGTCGATTACTGCTGCGCTTGATGAAGCCCGGCGGCATATACTGAACGGAGAGTATCAGGCCGCCGTTTCCAGCTATCGTCAGGCACTCGACCTTGACCCGGCTAACAAGACTGCGTTGGCCGGGCTGGAAAAGGGTCGCAGCAAACTGACAACATCGATTACAGATCTTGTCGGCACCGGTTATGCCGCCCTCGACAAAGGAGACTTCGCAGGCGCCGAAAAAACTTTCAACGAAGTGCTCAAACTCGACCCCTACAACACCGACGCAAAAACAGCTTTACAGAGACTCGACAAGATTAAGCTGATCGAAACAAAACCGGGTGACGAAAACAAACTTTACCTCCGGGGCATCGAGCTATACACCAAGGGAAAGTATGCCGAGGCGGTTTCGGCCTGGGAACAGGTTCTGGTTATAGCCCCGGATCATGACAAAGCAAAAATGAACATCGAAAAGGCCCGACGCAAATTGAAAAAAATAAAGGAGTTTCAGGGTGGCTAGGTAACCACAGCAAAAGAAGCTTCCCAAGATCGGATTTTTCTCAAGTCTGCGTTTCAAGTTTGCCTTTACCATGGCTGTTTTCAGTGGTCTGCTCATGGTCGGCGTCATCTTTACCCTGGAACAGAATTTCCGTGAATCCCTGATCCGGGAAAGCATCGAAAAAGGTCTGGGTATCGCTCGCGGGGTAGCCTTCAACGCCGAGGATCCCCTCCTGACCGGCGACGATCTGTCTCTCTTCTCAGCAATCACCAACGCTGCCCGTTCTCCCGGCATCCGCTATGCCATGATTGTTGACAACGAATTAAAAATCAGGGCTGCCAGCGATGTCAACAGCGTTGGCGGAACCTATCAACTACCGGCTCAAACAGAGTTGATCGACAGCCAGCAGGACTATCAGGTCAAACAGATCGGCCGGGGCGAAGACACGATCTATGACCTGCAGGTTCCGATCTTTACGCTGGCCGACAAGCCGGTTCGTCTCGGTGCAATCCATCTCGGCCTTTCGGACGAGCGGGTCAACAGGGAAATATTGGCGATGCGCTATCGACTCGCTATCCTGACGGCTGTTGCCCTGGTGATCGGAATCATCGTTGCCTATGCCCTCGCCGGCGTTTCCGTTCGTCCTGTTCACTCCCTGCTTCGTGGCGTCCGGGCCGTTGGCGCCGGACGTCTCGATCAAACGATCGATATTTACCGGCGCGACGAAATTGGGGTCCTGACCCAGGCGTTTAATGACATGACCGAAAATCTGCGCGACAAGGAGTTCATCAAGCAGACGTTCGAACGTTATGTCAGCAAACAACTGGCTGAACGGTTACTGAAACGAAAGGACGAAATCAAACTTGGTGGCGAAGAGATGATGATCACCATTCTCTTCTCGGATATCCGCCGGTTCACATCATTGGCCGAAAGACTACCGCCAAAACAGGTGGTTGATCTGCTGAACGACTATTTTACGCGGATGATCAATGTCGTTACAAAGTATGACGGCGTGGTTGATAAACTGATGGGGGATTCGGTCATGGCTCTGTTCGGCGTACCGTTCCCCGGCGTTGACGATGCAATGTCCTCGGTGCGCTGCGCCATAGCAATGCAGAAAGAGGTTAAAGCTTTCAACCGGATCAGATCTGGCCAGGGGCTGCCAACTATCGATCAGGGTATTGGCCTCAATACCGGCCCGGTAATCGCCGGCAATATCGGCTCAAAAGAACGGATGGAATATACTGTCATCGGCGACAGTGTTAATATTGCCGCCCGGCTACAGGGCCTTGCCAAGCCGGGAGAAGTTCTGGTCTCGGAGACAACCTATCGCCAGGTCAAGGGCAAGGTTCTGGCCACGCCGCTGGAACCGATGACCCTGAAAGGGAAAAGGATCCCGGTCGGTGTTTACCGGATTGACAGTCTACTTGAAATCTGAGAAGCTTCACCACCCCGCTGAACCAGGCGTCTCGCGGAGAGCTTTCCGGGGCGTTCATTTTACGTTGAAAGAGAAGAGCAAACAGTGAGTATTACAGGCATCAAAGGTATGAATGACATCCTGCCGGAAACGATCTCGACCTGGCAGTTCATCGAAGCAAACGCCCACCGCATTTTCAAAAGTTTCGGATTCAGTGAGATCCGCGTACCGGTCGTCGAAAAAACGGAACTCTTTTGCCGATCGATCGGTGAAGCCACCGATATCGTTGAAAAGGAGATGTACACCTTTAATGACCGGAGTGACAATTCACTGACCCTGCGGCCGGAGGGAACTGCTCCGGTTATGCGATCACTGATCCAGCACAAGCTGTACAATGCCGACCCGATTCAGAAGCTTTACTATTCAGGTCCGATGTTTCGTTATGAACGGCCGCAAAAAGGGCGTTACCGCCAATTTCACCAGATCGGTGCCGAGGTGATCGGAGCAGACGATCCGAAAATCGATGCCCAGGTTCTGGCGATGCTGTCCCATTTCTTTACTGAAATCGGGATCAATGATGTTGAGTTGCAGATCAATTCGCTCGGCTGTCCGGAATGCCGGCCGGATTTTCGGGACGAACTGACTGCCTTTCTGAAAAAGAGACTGGATCAGCTCTGTGATGATTGCCGTCGACGTTACACAGCGAATCCGCTCCGGGTCCTCGATTGCAAAGTTCCCGGCTGCAAGGACGCAACAATTGATGCACCCGACATGCTCGACCAACTCTGTGCCGTCTGCAACGACCATTTTACTGCGGTCAAAAACCACCTTGATCAGATCGACGTCGCCTACAGTATCAACCCACGCATGGTCCGCGGACTTGACTATTACACCAAAACCACTTTTGAAATGATTACCGGCAATCTCGGCTCGCAGAATGCGGTTGCCGCGGGCGGACGTTATGACGGGCTGATCAAAGCTCTCGGTGGCCCGGAACTTCCCGGCATCGGTTTTGCCATGGGCGTTGAGCGCCTGGCGCTCCTGCTGCAGGGTTCCAGCACCATTAGTGATGATGTTCCGCAACTTTTCATTGCGGCCCTCGGCGCCCCGGCGATTGCCGAAGGGTTCTGCATCCTGACCGAATTGCAGCGCAAAGGTATCTGCGCCGAAATGGATTATCACGGCAGAAGTCTGAAGGCTCAGCTAAAACGAGCGGATAAAATCAGAACCAGATTCACCCTGATTCTCGGAGAGGATGAACTCGCCTCCGGCAAGGCATTATTGCGGAACATGAGCGATGGCAGCCAGCAGGAGATTGAGCTGAGCAATATTGCTTCCGTCCTGGCGGAAGCGGTCTCCTGAATACCCGCAAATAACTTCTTGACGACAAACTTCAAATGTCTATACTGAACCGCTGTCTAAAACGACCTGAAACTGCAAACAGAGCGGCTGCGCCGCATATTTTCGTATTAAATGGAGGAACGCTGTGAGCGACATTCTCGGCGACTGGAAACGATCTCATTATTGTGGCGATTTAAGAGCAGAGCACATCGGCCAGGAGGTCTGCCTGATGGGCTGGGTGCATCGGCGCCGCGACCATGGCGGCCTGATCTTTATCGACCTGCGTGATCGCACCGGAATCGGCCAACTCGCCCTTGATCCGGATCGGGACCTCAAGTCCCATACCAGGGCGGAAGCAGTTCGCAACGAGTTCGTTATTGCCGCCAAAGGCAAGGTTTCGCCACGCCCGGAAGGGACCGTGAACCCTTCGATGAAAACCGGTGATGTTGAAGTCGAAATTACCGAGCTGAAAATTCTTAATCCGGCCAAAACACCACCGTTCATGCTTGATGAATACACTGAAGTTGCTGAAAACCTCCGGCTCAAGTACCGCTATCTCGATCTGCGCCGGGAAACCGTTCAACAGAATCTGATCATGCGCCACAAGGTCGCACAGACCGTGCGCAACTACCTGACCGACAACAATTTCCTCGAGATTGAAACCCCGGTCCTGACCAAGAGTACTCCGGAAGGTGCCCGTGACTACCTTGTTCCGAGTCGGGTTAATCCGGGCAACTTTTATGCCCTGCCCCAGTCACCGCAACTGTTTAAGCAGCTATTGATGGTCTCCGGCTTCGACCGTTATTTCCAGATCGTCAAATGCTTCCGGGATGAAGATCTGCGGGCTGACCGGCAGCCGGAATTCACCCAGATTGATTGCGAACTCTCTTTTGTTGATCACGATGATGTCATGTCGATTATGGAAGGTATGATCGCCGCAATCTTTCAAAACAGCCTTGGTATCGAACTCCAACTACCGATGCCGCGCATGACTTTTAATGAAGTTCTTGAACGCTACGGAGTCGACAATCCCGATCTTCGTTTCGACATGGAACTGGTCAATATTACCGAAATCGTCAAAGGCTGCGGCTTCAAGGTTTTCGCCGACGTCGCTGCCAAAGACGGTCTGGTCAAGGCCATCAACGCCAAGGGCTGTGCAACCTTCTCACGCAAAGAACTCGACGATCTGACCGCATTCGTCGGTATTTATGGCGCCAAAGGACTGGCCTGGGTCAAGATCCAGGAAGATGGCAGCTGGCAATCACCTATTGCGAAATTTTTTAACAAAGACGAACTCGCAGCAATCGGGCAGGCGCTTTCTGCCGAACCGGGTGACCTGCTGATGTTTGTTGCCGATACGGCGACCGTGACCAACGAGGCCCTCGGACGCCTGCGCGGCCATCTCGGACAGAAACTTGGCCTGGCCGACCCGAAAGAATACCGATTTGTCTGGGTTACCGAGTTTCCGCTTCTTGAATGGGATGGCGAAGAGCGGCGCCATGTCGCCGTCCATCACCCCTTCACGGCTCCACTTGACGAAGACATCCCGCTGCTCGAGACCGACCCCGGCAAAGCCCGGGCCAAAGCTTATGACCTCGTCCTTAATGGCTCCGAGATCGGTGGTGGTTCAATCCGTATCCATGATCAGAACGTGCAGAGCCGGATGTTTGCCTTGCTCGGTATCGACGATGAAGAAGCAAGAGAAAAGTTCGGGTTCCTGCTTGATGCGCTCGAATTCGGTGCTCCACCGCATGGCGGAATTGCCTTTGGCCTCGACCGGATCATGATGATCCTGACCGGAGCCGACTCAATACGTGACGTCATTGCCTTTCCGAAAACCCAGAAAGCGACTGATATGATGTCTGAAGCACCGGGTGTCGTTGACGAAAAACAGCTCCGCGAACTCGGTATCCGCCTGGCGAGAAAAAAGACAGACTGACACCCGAAACGCGATTTCGAAAATCCGGAACAATGAATAGAATCTTAATATCATTTCTTATAACTTGCCCTCTGCTTTTCGGCGGATGCGCCAGCCATATTCCGCCAGAGCTTGAACTCGCCGAGACTGCCGTATCAAATGCTTACTTCTCCGGAGCGGGCCGGATAGCTCCCGAGCAGTACCGGGCGGCACAGAAAGACCTCGAAAAAGGCCGCGAACTGGTCGATGCCGGTGATGATTCGGCGCATCTGGCTCTGCTTGATGCAATCATCAAAAGCCACGCCGCTGAAATCGAAGCGTATCGCCACCAGATCGAAGCGACCGAAGAACAACTCGATTCAGCCGAAGAGTACATTCTCAAGCTGGAGATCCAGCGTAGCAAATACTTTGAAGTTCTCGGAACAATTTATGATGAGCAGAAATTGTCCGAAATCCGGGCAAACGGCGATAATGACGGCTACAAGCCCGCTTCAAACTACCGGGTTCGACGAGGAGAAAACCTGTTCGCGATTGCGGCCAGACGTAAAGTATATGGTGACGCCCTGCTCTGGCCACTGATCTATAAGGCCAATCGGGACCAGATCAAGGACCCGCAACAGATCTACCCGGGCCAGGTGCTGACGATCCCGCGCGATGTTTCGGAAGAGGAAAAAGATGAGGCGCGGGCGACCGCTAGAGAGTCAAAAATCTTCCAGCAACCGGCAAAAGGAAGCAGCAAAAAATAAAACGTGCTTACCAACAAAAAAACTCTCTTAACAGACAAATCCGGACCCCGAAAAGGTTCGGATTTTTTCTTGACAGCCTACAGCCGTTTGTATACTGTATACAATCCATCCGGCCGTCGGAACAACTTGCGACGGTCATTATTTATCATATATTGAACATCTGTTTTTCAACAGTGAACATCAATATCATAGAAGAACAAGGAGAGAGAAAATGGCAAAAATTATCTGGTCAGAAATCGATGAAGCTCCGGCCTTGGCGACCTATGCTTTTCTGCCGGTTGTCCAGGCCTTCACCAGGGGGACTGGCATTGAAGTTGAAACCAAGGATATTTCCCTGTCGGGCCGCGTTATTGCAAACTTCCCGGACAAGTTGACTGATGAGCAGAAAATTCCAGACTATCTGTCAGAA
Source organism: Desulfuromonas sp. (assembly GCA_002869615.1). Classification (NCBI taxonomy): domain Bacteria; kingdom Pseudomonadati; phylum Thermodesulfobacteriota; class Desulfuromonadia; order Desulfuromonadales; family Desulfuromonadaceae; genus Desulfuromonas; species Desulfuromonas sp. The sequence continues at coordinate 18,498 of PKUH01000001.1, forward strand.
CTGGGCGACCTGGTCAAGAAGCCGGAAGCGAACGTGATCAAACTGCCGAACATTTCGGCCTCGATTCCCCAGCTCCAGGCATGCATCAAGGAACTGCAGGCAAAAGGTTACGATATTCCAAGCTATCCGGAAGAAGCCAACACTCCGGAAGAAAAAAAACTGCAGGAGCGTTTCGCCGCGGTTCTCGGTTCGGCCGTAAACCCGGTTCTGCGCGAAGGCAATTCCGATCGCCGTGCCGCCACCTCGGTCAAGAAGTTTGCCCAGAAAAACCCGCATCGCATGATGAAAGACTGGCCAGCGCCTGGCACTTCAAAGTGCCGCGTTGCACACATGGAGAGTGGCGACTTCTATGAAACCGAGAAATCGGTAACCATGGATGCTGCCGACACTGTTAAAATCCAGTTTGTCGATGAAGCCGGAAACGTAGATGTCAAGAAAGAAGTAGCGCTGCAGGCTGGCGAAGTCTTCGACAGCTCGGTCATGAAGGCTGCTGAACTCCAGGATTTCTACGCCAAAACGGCACAAGAGGCAAAGGAGAAAGATGTTCTTCTGTCGCTCCACCTCAAAGCAACCATGATGAAGATCTCCGATCCGATTATGTTCGGTCACTGCGTCAAGGTATACTTCAAGGACGCCCTTGACAAACACGCAGCCACCCTTAAGGAAATTGGTGCCAACCCCAACTACGGTATGGGTGACATTCTCGCAAAACTTGAAAAGCTGCCGGCTGACAAAAAAGCTGAAATTGAAGCCGACATCAGTAAATGCTACGAATCCGGCCCCGCCCTGGCCATGGTCGACTCACGCAAAAACATCACCAACCTGCACGTCCCGAACGACGTTATCGTCGATGCCTCGATGCCGAACGTAGTCCGAGACGGTGGCAAAATGTGGAACCTGCAAGACGAACTGCAGGACACTATCGCCATGGTCCCGGATCGCTGCTACGCCACCATGTACCGCGAGATCTGCGAAGATGCCAACAAGAACGGTCAGTTCGACCCGGCAACCATGGGCAGTGTTGCCAATGTTGGCCTGATGGCACAGAAAGCCGAGGAATACGGCTCTCACGACAAAACCTTCGAAGCTCCTGCCAACGGTAAGTTCCAGGTTGTGGCTTCCGACGGAACCGTGCTTATGGAACAACCGGTTTCACCAGGCGATATCTATCGTTCCAGCCAGGCAAAAGACATTCCGATCAAGGACTGGGTCAAGCTGGCAGTGAATCGTGCCAAAGATTCAGGAGAGCCGGCCATCTTCTGGCTCGACGAAAAACGCGGTCATGATGCCGAGATTATCAAGAAGGTCAACAAGTATCTGCCTGAACATGATACCACCGGGCTTGACATCCGGATCATGGCACCGGTCGATGCAATGAAGTTTTCTCTGGAGCGGGTTCGCAAGGGACTGAACACCATTTCAGTGACCGGTAACGTCCTCAGGGATTATCTGACTGACCTCTTCCCGATTCTTGAACTCGGAACCTCGGCTCGGATGCTTTCGATTGTACCGTTGATCAACGGCGGCGGCCTGTTCGAGACCGGTGCCGGCGGTTCTGCTCCAAAACATGTCGAGCAATTACTCCGGGAAGGTCACATCCGCTGGGATTCCCTCGGTGAATATTGCGCGCTCGTTCCTTCCCTGGAGCAAGCGGCCAAAGCCGACAACAATCCGAAAGCAACGGTTCTCGCCGAAACGCTTGATGAAGCGATCGGCCAGTACCTGGAAAACCAGAAGCTGCCGTCACGGAAAGTCAAGGAAATTGACAACCGCGGCAGCTCGTTCTGGCTCTCGGTCTACTGGGCCAAGGCTCTCGCCGCCCAAGACAAGGATTCTGAACTGAAAGCCCGCTTTGAGAAAGTTGCGGCCGACCTGACAGAAAATGCCGAAAAGATCGACCAGGAACTCATCGATTGCCAGGGTGAGCCGGTTGATGTCGGCGGTTACTTCCGTCCTGACCCGACCAAGGCGGCTGCCGCGATGCGCCCGAGCGCCACATATAACGCCATAATTGATGCGATGTAATTGCTATTCAATTTAATTTGGTACAAAAGGCCGGGGCAGTGTTGCTCCGGCCTTTTTATTTCCAGATCAGCGCAGCCGGACCACAAAGTCACGAGGCAGTGAAAACTGCCGACTAATCTTGTTCAATATCAGTTCATTTTTAAAGAAAAGAATTACCCGGACTGGCAATTTGGAACTCTCCGGATGTCGAGGCCCAATGAACAGATAATCGTGACCGAAAAACAGCCTTTAACATACAAAGTCCTCTTGACAGCCATACCTTGTTTGTATACTGTATACAGCGTTCTTTTATGAGAAGATTCTACTCTTGTTTCTTGCCCAAAGTTGCCGGTATTTGATGACAGGCGAAATTTAATTATTCAGTTAAAGGAGAGAAAAATGGCCAGACCTAAAATTGCTTTAATCGGTGGTGGACAGATTGGTGGCGTGTTGGCTCAACTCGCATGCCTGCGTGAACTGGGTGATGTCGTTATGTTTGACATCGTTGAGGATATGCCTCAGGGCAAAACCCTCGATATCGCTGAAGCTTCCCCGGTTGACGGTTTTGACGTTTCCTGTACCGGAACAAATAGCTACGAAGGTATTGCCGGCGCTGATGTTGTTATTGTAACCGCTGGTCTGCCCCGTAAGCCGGGCATGAGTCGTGACGACCTGATCGAAGTCAACTCGAAGATCATGACCTCGGTTGCTGAAGGAATCCGTGACAACGCTCCGGATGCACATATTATTGTTATTTCCAACCCCCTTGACGCCATGGTTACCCTGTGCCAGAAAGTAACCGGCTTCCCGCCGGAGCGCGTTATGGGTCAGGCCGGAGTTCTTGACTCAGCCCGTTTCGCGACTTTCATCGCCTGGGAACTCGGCGTTTCGGTCAAAGACGTTACCGCCATGACCCTCGGTGGTCACGGTGATACCATGGTGCCACTCGTTCGTTACGCCAGTGTTCAGGGTATTCCGGTCATGGAGTTGCTCGAGCAGAAGTATGGCTCGGCTGCCAAGGCTCAGGAAGTCATGGAAGCCATGGTCGACCGGACCAAGAAGGCCGGTGGCGAAGTTGTTGCCCTGCTCAAAACCGGTAGCGCTTTCTACAGCCCGGCCTCTTCGGCAATCGCCATGGCCGAGTCGATTCTCAAGGATCAGAAGCGGGTTCTGCCGACCTGTGCACTCCTTGACGGTGAGTTTGGTGTTAAAGGCTTCTACGTTGGCGTACCGTGTGTCCTTGGAGCCGGTGGTGTTGAAAAGATCATCGACTTCAAGCTTGACGAAACCGAGCAGAAAGACATGGATCGTTCTGTTGCAGCGGTTGAAGAACTCGTTGGCGTACTGAAAAACCAGGGCCTGATCTAAACCCGGGTTGTTATTTGCCATCTAAAGAAGGGCAATGGCAACATTGCCCTTCTTTTCATTCAGTTTCACCAAAAAATCGAGATTGGTCAGACCTTTTAATACCCTGTAATCAATAGACTTTTTTATCGGTTTTTTATTATCACTATAATTGAATTTTCAGCGCACAAATCGCTGGTACATAACAGGCGATTGTGCTAAGATTCCGCCGTTTATCAGCCGTCACAGACGGTACCAAAAAGCAAAGGAGAGAGACGGTAATGAGCAGTCCTAAGGGTGAAGTCGAAATCATTGATCAGTACTGTAAAGGCTGCAACATCTGTGTTGCATTCTGCCCGACCAATGTACTGGAGATGGACCTCTTTGTGGTCAAGGCCGCAAAGCCGGAAGCTTGCATTGCTTGCATGCAGTGCGAACTCCGTTGTCCGGATTTTGCAATCAAAGTTCACAAAATTGAAGATAAATAGAGGAGGAGCTCAAAGTGGCTAAGAAAGTTGCTCTGTTACAGGGGAACGAAGCTTGTGCGCAAGGTGCCGTTTACGCCGGCTGCACATTCTTCGGTGGTTACCCCATCACCCCTTCCACGGAAGTCGCCGAAGTTCTCTCGGGCGAACTGCCGAAGGTTGGAGGGAAATTCATTCAGATGGAAGACGAAATTGCAGCCATGGCTTCGGTCATCGGCGCATCGCTAACCGGAGCCAAGGCGCTGACTGCGACTTCAGGTCCCGGCGTCTCCCTCAAGCAGGAACTGATCGGCTATGCCTGTATCGCCGAAACCCCCTGCGTTATCATTAACGTTATGCGTGGTGGTCCTTCGACCGGCATGCCGACCGGACCGGGGCAGTCCGATGTCATGCAGGCCAAGTGGGGAACTCATGGCGACCATGCAGCCATCGCTCTGGTTCCGGCTTCCTGCCAGGAAATCTACACCGAGACCATTCGTGCCTTCAATCTGGCCGAGAAGTATCGGATGCCGGTGCAGGTGCTCTATGATGAGATCGTCGGTCACATGCGTGAGCGGGTCGAGTTTGCCGAGCCCGGCGAACTGGAAGTTATCGATCGCGAAGCTCCGTCTGTATCACCGGAAGAATATAAACCGTACGATGATACCAAGGGCCAGGTACCACCACTGGCGGCTTTCGGATCCGGCTATAAATTTCATGTAACCGGCCTGAACAAGGCTGCCGATGGCTTTCCGACCACCAAGGCTGAACTGGTCGATGCCGAGGAACGGCGTCAGATCGACAAGGTTGATGACAACGTTGCCGATATCGAAAGCTACGAAACTTACATGACCGAAGACGCCGAAGTCATCATCTGGGCTTACGGTTCAACTTCGCGAAGTGCCCGTTACGCTGTCAACGACTTGCGTGCGGCCGGCGTCAAGGCTGGCCTGTTCCGCCCGATCACTCTCTGGCCGTTTCCGGAAAAGCAGACTGCTGAACTGGCCAAACAGGCCAAAGCAATCATCGTCCCGGAAATGAATCTCGGCCAGATGATTTTTGAAGTTGAGCGAGTTGCTCAGGGCGCCTGTACTATTGCCGGTGTCCATCGTGTCGACGGGGAGCCAATCAATCCTGGCCAGATCGCCGACAAGGTCAAGGAGGTACTGTAATGGCTTACGATTATGAATCTTCAATCCGCCCGGGCAAGCTACCGCATATCTGGTGCCCCGGATGCGGACACGGTATTGTCATGAAAGGCCTGATCCGGGCCATGGATACGTGCGAACTCGATCGTAAAAATACTGCGATCGTCTCCGGCATCGGTTGCGCCAGCCGCCTGCCGGGCTACCTCGACGCCTGCACGCTGCACACCGCCCATGGTCGTGCTGCAGCCTTTGCGACAGGCGTAAAAATGGCCAAACCTGACATGAACGTTATCGTTTGTGGCGGTGACGGTGATGGAACCGCTATCGGCGGCAACCATTTCATTCACGCCTGCCGCCGTAATATTGATATGACCTATGTCATCATGAACAACTACATCTACGGCATGACCGGAGGTCAGTTTTCACCCTGCACGCCAACCGGTGACCTGGCGTCAACCACACCTTATGGCAACCCTGACCCTATTTTCGATATCAGCAAGCTGGCAATCGGTGCCGGTGCAACTTTTGTTGCCCGAACCACCGCTTTCCATGCAACCCAGATCGACAAGCTGATCGCCGAAGGGATCAAACACAAGGGAATGGCAGTGGTCGAAATCCTCGATGATTGCCCGACGACTTACGGTCGCCGCAACAAGTTCCGTTCGGTTGTCGAGATGATGGAACGTCTCAAGGAAATGGCCATCCCGGTTGCCGCAGCTGCCAAACTGCCGGCCGAAAAACTCGAAGGCAAGACCCTGACCGGCATTCTGCATCAGGAAGACAAGCCTGAGTACACCAAGATGTATCAGGAAGTCATTAACCGGGCGCAAGGCGCCTGATCACTCACTGAGGAGGAAAGAATGGCTGAACGTTATGAAATCCGTTTCTCCGGTGCCGGTGGTCAGGGTCTGATCACTGCCGGAATCATCCTGGCTGAAGCGGCCACAATTATTGAAGGCAAGCACGCCGTCCAGTCCCAGAGCTACGGCCCCGAGGCCCGTGGCGGCGCATCAAAGTCGGAGGTTATCATTTCCGACGATCCGATTGATTATCCGAAAGCAACCATCGTCGATGCCTGCCTGGCGATGACCCAGGAAGCAGCCGACAAGTATGCCAACGGCATCAAGGACGGCGGTGTTCTGCTGCTCGACGATGACTTCGTTCCGAATACGCCGGAAGGGAACTACAAGGTCATCCGCATTCCGATCATGCGCGCCGCCAAGGAAGAGATCGGCCGCGAAATCGTTGCCAACGTCGTGGCGCTCGGCGCCATGATTGCTCTCACCGACATCGTATCCCGTGAAGCTGGCGAGAAGGCGGTTTTGGCAAAGGTTCCGGAAGCTTTCAAGGAACTGAACCAAAAGGCTTTCAGCCTCGGCTTTGACAAAGTCAAAGAAGCAATGAATTAAAATTTTCAGGAATCGTTCCAGGCCCGGCAGGCAACTGCCGGGCTTTTTTTTGGCAACAGATTCAAGACGAACAGGTTATGATGGAATAATGAAGCTTGCAATACGGCCAATTTCCATTAGCCTTACAGCTTAACAATAGATGGAGGTTTCCATGCCTTTCCCAAAACCTTTCTATCGCTGGCGCCCGCACCCCTGGCACGGTCTTGATGTCGGTCCTGACGCTCCGGAAGTGGTACATGCCTACATTGAGATTACCCCTTTTGATAGGGTAAAATATGAAATCGACAAAGAGACCGGATATCTCAAAGTCGACCGACCGCACCGGGCCAGTTCGCAGCCGCCCAACCTCTACGGGTTCATTCCAAAAACCTTTTGTGGAAAGCGGGTTGCCGCCCTGTCCGACAAAACCGAAATTGCCGATGGCGACCCGTTAGATATTTGTGTTCTCAGTGAACGCCCGGTCAGCCAGCCGGAAGTGTTCCTGAATGCCAAGGTGGTCGGCGGTCTGCAGATGATCGACAACGGTGAGGCCGATGATAAAATCATTGCTGTTCTCGCCAACGACAATCTCTATGCCCACATCGAAGATGTCTCGGAACTTCCGGATATCTACGTTGAACGCCTTCGTCATTACTTCAGTACCTACAAATTGGTACCCGGTGAAACGGCTCCCGTCGAAGTCTCGGAAGCTTACGGGGTTGGTCATGCCCTGAAGGTTATTACGGCGGCTATGGAAGATTACCAGGAGATGTACGGGGAATAGAGGTGTAAACCTGAAAGAAGATATTCTACTCGTTAAAGCGGAATGTCCGCTCCAGTTTTCCGGCAACAAGCGAACAACTCCAGGTTAAGAAAAAATAGAGCGCCGCGACGGTCAACCAGATTTCAAATGTCAGGTAGGTTGACGCCATCAACTCCATCCCCTGGAATGTCAATTCCTGGATCGAAATGACCGAAACAATCGACGAATCCTTGATGGTCGAAATGAACTGGCCAGCCAGAGGCGGAATCATTCGCTGGAATGCCTGCGGCAGAATAACCGTGCGCAATAGCTGCCAGCGTCTCATGCCGAGTGCCATACCGGCTTGCCACTGCCCGGATTCGAGTGACTCAATGCCGGCACGGACAATTTCCGCGAGATAAGCCCCTTCAAAGAGAGCCAGGGTAACAATTGCGGCAATAAACGATTCAAGATAAGCAACCGGAGCAAAAAACAACTCAACAATGCTTCGGAACGATTCAGGAGCACTGGCAACAGCGTCGGCGATACCGGTTTTTGGTAAAATCTGATCGCTGACAAAATAATAAAAAAGCAGGATCAGAACCAGCGGCGGCAGATTGCGCAACAGGCCGACATAAAAAGTCCCGGTCAGACGATTAAATAGATGCGAACTGACCCGCAACAACCCGACTATCAACGCGAGCGGCATCGCCAGAATCAATGCCCAGATACTCAGCTTGATCGTCATGAAGAGGCCCTGTATCAGGAAATTGGCGACCCAGCCTCTTTCCGGATCGTAACGCACAAGATACTGCGGGATCGCCGCCCAGTTCCATTGATAGGAGAGACCGATCTCGACACGGTAGAGAAACCACCCGACAGCGACCAGAACCAAAGCCAATAGAGCCGTATCAAGACGCCGCCAGCCCATTCTGAACAAACCTCCCCCGTTCAATCCTATTCTACCAACCCTTTCCAGTCGTTAGTTGTAAACCAATAACGATAGCGTTGCTGCAGCCAGCCATTGGCGTCATTGACCAGGATCCAGTTATTGAGAAAATTAAGAAAATCAACATCGCCTTTGCGGATAGCGAACCCGATCGGTTCCCTGGTGAAGGTTTCTCCCTTTAAAGGAAGATATATTTTTCCGGCATACTTGATTACCTGGAATTCAGGGAATGGCTGGGAAGCCACCAGGGCATCGGCGCGATTATTCAGAATTTCCTGCAAAGCCTGTCCTTCATCGTCAAACAGCCGCAGTTCGGCTTTCGGCAGATATTTTTTGGCGGCCATGGCCGCGGTCGTACCGATCCGGGCAACAATCGTTGTTTTGCTGTTATTAAAATCCGCCAGTGCGGTCCGTCCCGCAGCTCGTTTGTTGCTTGCCAGTATCGACATTCCGCTGTATTCATAGGGCCGGGTAAAATTAACCTTAAGGTTACGTTGCGCAGTGATCCCCATACCACCAATGATAATGTCAAACTTGCCGGTCAGAAGAGCCGGGATAATTCCGGACCATTTTGTTGGAATAAATTCAACTGCAACATTCATATCTTCAGCCAATTTACGGGCGACCTCGATTTCATAACCGACAAATTCGCCGGACTTGTCCTTCATCGCCCAGGGGACAAAAGTTGAAAACCCGACCCGCAAACGATTTTTCTGCAGAACCTGCTCAAGGGTACTCTGTTTCGCAAGATCGAGTCGAACGTTATCGGCCATTGCTGGCAAAGGCCAAACAATCAGTGACAGAACTATCAGCAACAACAGAGAATGCTTCATAGTAATAATCCTCCTCGCATAGTTTCAGGATTTTTGATCAACCAGACTCCACTCAAGCAACCTGACCAGACCCGACATGGAGAGCGTCAACAAGAGATATACAAGAGCAACAGAAATCCATATTTCAAAGGTCAGAAAAGTTTCGGCAACGATCTGCTGCCCCTGCATGGTCAGGTCATAGATGGCAATTGTCGAAACAAGCGCCGAATCCTTAACCAGCGATATCGATTGACTGGTCAACGGTGGTATGACCTTGCTGATCGCCTGGGGCAATATAATATAACGGTAACAATGTCGCGGACTCATTCCAAGAGCGCGGGCCGCATCCCATTGACCGCGGGGGATCGCCAGGATACCGGCCCGGATGATCTCGGCAGCATAAGCTCCTTCAAAGAGACTCAATGCCAGAATCGCCGAGGCAAAACGACCGATTCCACAAACTGGAGCCAGGACAAAATAAACGACAAAAACCTGTACCAGGAGAGGCGTATTACGGATAGTTTCAAGATATCCGTATCCGATCAGACTCCCGACAAGGCTTCCGGAGAGGCGCAACAGGGCCGTTACGCCGCCGATAACCAGAGAAAAAACAAGAGATATCAGAACGATTTGAATAGTAACATTGAGCCCCTGCAGCAAGGGTCCAGGAGCAAAGCCACCGTCAAGTGGTTGGTAAAAAAACTTCACGACCCGGAACCACTGCCAGTTATAGCCAAGATTCTCGGCACCGCTATAAAAACCACTACCAAGTAAAACCAGTAAAATAAAGAAAGATATGATCTGAATCAGGTTGGCTGGTCGCAAGAATAATTGCATAGCATCATTTAAAGTCTGTTTGCGTATCAAATTGATTTAGACGATAATAACACGAATATATTATAGTTTTGATCTTCAACTCGGGATTTTTAAACAAATGAGCCTGACTGACACTTTTACGCTACAAAAAATCGGGCATGTTCGAACACCATTCCAGGCAATGCAGGAGTGTCCACGTAACACAGATCCGGATGGTCCGGTCTGCCGGCTTGAACTCGATCCGCAATTCACGGACGGACTTTATGGTCTCTCCCCGGGTGACCGGATACTGGTCCTCTACTGGCTTGACCGGGCGACCGTTACCGGGATGCAGCGCCCTTCTCGCAAGACCGGTGAAATCAAAGGGATTTTTGCATTGCGTACACCGCACAGACCGAACCCGATCGGTACTGCCGAAATTATCATTGAAAAGATCAGCGACAATGAAATTGTGACCAGAGGGCTCGACTGCCTTGACATGACACCCCTGCTCGACATCAAACCGGTCATGAAAAATAAATGACTGAAGATTAGCTTTACAGGCGATCATTTACAGGAGGTTCTATGAGAGAATTACAAAACCTGTTTAATAGAAACAAAACGTGGGCAGAACGGGTCAAGAAGGAAGATCCCGATTTTTTTACCCTGCTTTCAAAACAACAGGCGCCGGAATATCTCTGGATCGGCTGTTCCGACAGCCGGGTTTCAGCCGATGCAATTGTTGATCTGATGCCCGGCGACATTTTTGTTCATCGCAACATTGCCAACCTGGTTATCCACACCGACCTTAACTGCCTGAGTGTGATCCAATATGCCGTCGAGGTCCTCAAGGTCAAGCACATCATCGTCTGCGGCCACTATGGCTGCGGTGGCGTGAAAGCAACCATGGAAGACGCCCGGCACGGTCTGATCGACAACTGGCTGTGCCACATCCATGATATCAAACGTAAATACAAGGAATTCTTCAATAAAATAACAAGTGAGCAGAAAAAATTCGAGCACCTTTGTGAATTGAACATTATCGAGCAAGTCGCCAATATCTGTGAGACAACTATTGTCAAGGACGCCTGGCGCAAAGAGCAGAAGTTGACCGTTCATGGCTGGATTTACCGCCTTGAGGACGGAATTATTCGCGATCTTGATGCGACTGTCGGATTCAACCAACCCCACGAACAGATAATCGAAGAAGCTGTTAAAAAGATTCTTGTCAAAAGAGATTAGACATGCCCCTCAACCGCTGTAAATGGGCAGGAGAAGACCCCCTGATGGTTGCTTATCATGACTCTGAATGGGGTGTCCCGGTTCATGACGACCGTTTACTGTTCGAGTTCCTCATTCTGGAAGGCGCCCAGGCCGGTCTTTCCTGGCAGACCATCCTTAACAAGCGAGAGGGATATCGGCAGGTGTTTGCCGATTTTGATCCGGTCCGGATTGCTGAATTTACACCCGATACCGAGGAAGCGTTACGCAAAAATCCGGCAATTATCCGCAACCGGCTAAAAATTTCATCAGCGGTCAGTAATGCGCAGGCATTTTTGAAAATCCAGGAAGCATTCGGCAGTTTTGATCGGTATCTCTGGAGTTTTTTCGATGCGCTGCCAATACAAAACAGCTGGCAGAACTGGCGTGAGATTCCGGCCCAGACTCCGGAATCTGAACTCCTCAGCAAGGATCTCAAAAAACGCGGCTTCCGTTTTGTCGGACCGACGATCTGCTATGCCTTCATGCAAGCAGTCGGCATGGTCAATGATCACACCACCGACTGTTTTCGATATACTGAGCTTACGTAAGGTACCGATCTGTTCGTCACCCCACCTTAAGACTTATTGCGAAGCCGTTCACAACAATCAGCTCACCCGGTCAATCCTTTAAGAAAAATAAATCAGAAAAGATAAACGCTCCTGTTTGAAAAAATTACCGTTATCATTCAGTACTTTTCAAATCGTATAAGCATTACTAATACATCCATAAAAAGTTTTAATTTGCTTTTCATTGTTAGCAAGAACTAATCTTCTGCGCATAATATTTTGTCTGTAAAAGCCAAACCAATCGTGAGATTGGGACGGAATGCCACGGGTCTTCAATTTGAAGATCGCCGGGCTGCCAGGACTTCATTAAACATGAATCCTGGTTTTTTTATTGGCATAAACCTGAAAAGACCAAACCATTCGCGAGATTGGGACGGAGAGCCACGGATCTTCAATTTGAAGATAGCCGGGCCGCCAGGGAACTGAACAGTTGCCTGGTTTTTTTTGGCCACAAGAAAGGAGGTAAAGAAAAAGGCTGACAAAAAAACCGGGAACTCTTCAGGGAGTGCGTTCAATCAATTTTATTTTGATGAAAACCAAACTAAACGGGAGGAAAAAACAATGCACAAAATTCGTTTTTCAATCAAAATGGCCAGCCTGTTTGCAGCCATTTCCCTGGCGATCACCCCCGCCGTCCTGGCCGATACCATTACCAGTTGGGACATGTCGGACGTTTCTCCGATGGCGCCCACCAATGTAACAGATCCAGATTTCGTTTTTGACATTTACAATTACATTGAACCGGGCTCACTGGTCGACCCTAACACCGGAGCGGTTGCAACCGGCGGCTTCATGCCAAGCGGCTATGCAAAATATTCCGGCGGCGTAAATTATCTGCCGAACGGCGCCATGACCTGGAAAGAACGTGACACCCAGGGCCCTGGCCTGAGTGTTGTAACCGGCGATAACGTGACCGGCGCCAACTGTATCATGTCGGCCGGCTGGAACCCCGATTCGACTCCTACGGCAACCCAGATGAGTGACTGGTGGGGTGTTGACCTCAAGCAGTGTTCTGATCCGTGGCAATCGAGCAAACGCTTTAAAGTCGTCAGCTACAACCTTGATGCCCCGGTCGACCTGGTCTTCAACGTCTCCGCCAACGGTCAGGAGGATATCTACCGTGTCCTGCAGAAATATGGCAACCAGACCGGTCAGCGTGTTTCAGGCTACACCCAGCAGCTCGGTTTCGGCACTGGCGCCAATTTCGTTGAGGCTGCCCCCGGTCAGGGTCTGGCATATACTTTGAAGAACGGCACCAAGCACGACAACAATGATCCGACCCCGAGCTCCATGGCGAATCAGGGCGAACTTGATTCCCTGGTCGCCCACGGCCTCTTTGGTGCACCAGACAAACACCACACATCGGCCGGCTACTTTAATCCGTACGTTCGTGCCAACTTTGGCCTGCTGGCCGGTGAAACCCACATCAACACCACCGGCATGCATCCGGTTCACACCGACCTGTTCGGCGAGTGGATGCCTTCAAGCAATCTCAAAGGCGCCATTTACTTCGACATGGACGGTATCATTTACACAGACAATGCCCTGATGGGTCACTGTGACGGCGCTTTCAATGAAGAAATTGCCCAGACTGTCGGTGCTGCCGAAGGCTGTCAGGGTGAGTGGGTTACACATCGTGAATCGCTGGTTCCGATCGATAATGGCGACGGTACCTGGACGATTCCGCCTTCCCACGGCGCCGACCCGAGTGACCCTGCTTATGTCCGGAATGTTATCCCGGCAGATGTTGTTGCATCCTGGGATACAAATCCGCTCTGGATTCCCGGTGACATTGACGATTTTGCCAACGTTAACATTAATGCTTACATCTCAGTCGGTAACGCTGCCAGCTGGCCGACTGCCGATGCCGCAGGCAACGCCAGCTTCACCATGCGTATTACCCCGACCTTTGATGCGGCGACTGCCACAACTGAGCCTGGCACTTCCGCTCCTGAAGATTTCATCGTCTTCATCGAAGCGCCGACCACGGTTGTACAGTAGGTATTTAATGTAACGTAAAGCAAACTGGATATTTATCTGGAGGATAAAATGAGAACAACGAAACTTATTATAATGGTGATGATCTTCGCATTCGCATGTGCCACCATGGCCCACGCCGGCTTGCAAGTTCAACAAAGCCAATCGGTTAACTTCACCGCTTCTGTTGAAAACAATACCGACAACAGTGTACCGGCAGCTGTTAAGCTGACCGGTTTCGATGACCGCGGCACAGTCATTGGCCACCTCTGCCAGCAAGCATGGTTGAGCGAAGGAAGGACAACTGATGTCGACTTTTCCTGGCAAGCACCAGCTTATGCCACCGGAGTTTACTGGACCTCCAAGGTTGAGGTAAACGGAGATTGTCCAAATAGTAATAATTCAACTTATGACGATGACCATCACGACGATGACGATGACCATCACGACGATGACGATGACCATCATGACGATGACGATGACCATCATGACGATTGATCATCAGCAATCGGAAATTCATAAAAAATCCCGGCAAGCAATTGCCGGGATTTTTTATGAAAGTAAAGTCAAGGTTACTGAGAAAACTCGAAATTTGACCTACAAACAATTTACTTGTATTCTAATAAACAAATTTGAAGAAAGTGAAGTTTTTAATAATTATCTACCGTCGGAGGAAAAAATGGTGAACAGATTCGGAGTCATTTTCGTTTTTTTGCTTACATTGAGTTTTCTCATGCCGACACACTCAACGGCAGCAGACACGTGGGCGTATTTATCGGTTAAGGATGCCCTGAACAGCTCCTTGGCCAAGGACAAACTCGACCCTTCGCTCTCCTTCTACATGAAGGGCCAAAAGCATGGAAAAACACGCAATGCCTCACGAGAATACACCGCTAACAAACGCGCCCGAAAGTTCGGACGGTCAGCCGAACAGGCCTGCGAAAATGCATTTATTTCGGCCTTGCTTGCCTTCCAGGACAGAGCGTCACGTGAAGGTCGAAATGCCGTAATAGATCTTTATTCGGTCACCAAGAATAAAGATTATGTCGATCGAGAGAAATATTCCTGTCTTGTTGGCGGGATGATGACGAATGTCGCGCTACGAGGAAAAGTGGCAGATATTAAATAAATGTTTTTCAAAAAAGCAACAGCCCGGCTCTTCTGCTGAGCCGGGCTGTTGCTTTTTCAATCCGTTGTCCGCTTCAACCCTCTTCCGCGATAAACTTCTCCAACATTTCGATTTCCGCCTTGCTCCCGATGAAGATCGGAGCACGATCATCAATTTCCTTCGGCAGATAGTCAAGGATTGGACCCTTGCCGGTCGAGGCCGCACCACCGGCCTGTTCAATCAAAAAAGCCATTGGATTCAGTTCGTACAAAACACGGAGTTTGCCATCGGGTAGATCACTCAAGTGCGGGTACATGAAGACGCCACCCCGCTTGATCAGAACCTGATTGATATCCGGAACAAATCCACCGCTGTAACGGAGCTTGGTTCCGCTGTTTTCCAGATACTGGGCAAACTTCTCGGTGCCGGGAGAGTATTTCGTCCGGGTACCACCCGGGGCGTAGACCCTGGCCGGACCTTCAAGTTTGATATTCTCTTCGACGAGATCAAATTCCATCAGCAGATTCATCGCAAATTCATGAACGCCGTTACCGGTTGATACGACCATAGTGGTTCTCGGACCATACAACACATACAACGCCGCAACCTGGTTGCGCCCCGGTTGCAGAAGGTTGTCACCCTCATAAATAGAAACGATCGTTCCAACAGCCAGATTGACATCAACCAGCGATGAACCGTCGAGCGGATCGAAGGCAATCGAATAACGCCCGTTTGTCGGATATGTTACCGGTGTAATCTGGTCTACTTCCTCAGAAGCGATATTGGCGACGACGCCGGAATGTATCAGCCGTTTTGTAATAATCCGGTCAGACAACACATCAAGTGCCAGTTGCTGCTCACCGTAGAGGTTCGATGTTCCGGCAACGCCGAGGTCACCAGTACGGATAGCATTGATAATATATTTCGATGCATTGGCAATCTCACAGATAATCCGGGTTAGATCCCGGTCGACCCCTGTTTCGCGTAGATACCGGCGTAGATTGATCTGAAATTTGGTTTGTCCCCGTTCAGTTGATGCCATAACTTTCCTCCTGAATTTTCAATCTGTTCAGTTTAATCCAACAGAAGCACCGGAGCAAGGAGAGATATGGAAAAGTTGGTCTTGACCCGACACTTACCGGTGCTATGCTGTAAGAAAGGCAATCAATGGAGGACAAAATGGAAGAGAACAGGGAAGAAAAAAAACAGGAAAACGGCAACATGACGACCGAGAAAATCTGGAATTCAACAGTTAAAACCTTCCACTCGGCGACGTTCAAGGCAAATCAGTACAAGCGGATCGTGCAAAAGAAAATTGATCTCAATGCCGTCCAGAAAAAAATCAGTGCGGCTCATTCCGACCTCGGCAAACTGATTGACGACATGCGCGAAGCGGGTGAAAAAGCGATCCTGAACAAAGCCGATGTCAGGGCAATGTTCTCCCAGATCGATTCCCTGAAGCATACGGCAACATCATTGGTCGAAGAGATTGAGCTGATCAAGTCCGAAGAGGAACCGACGGAACCGGAAGAAGTTAACTGACGCCGCATTCATCAGCCTTTTCATAAAAAAACCCCTTCTTGCGAAGGGGTTTTTTGACTCATGGTGTCGTCTGTCAGCGTCTGTGTTTCTTTCCTTTCGGCACACTGTGGAGATGTGAATCCTTGTACTCACGATCCCGTTTTTTCATTGACTCCTGAATACTCTCTTCCACTTCAGCCATCTCACCAGCATGTGCATCCATAATCTCAAGGTCGGCATCCAGGCGGGATAGTTTGTCCGGATCAGATTTCGTCTCTGCCATGTAACCTCCTCGTGCAACTGGGCCCGCCGAAACAGACCGTTATTCCGGACAGGCGTTAAAAAAACTCTGAAAACCATAATACCTTACACCTAAAATATAACTGCTGAAACCGACGAAACAACCCCTAACCTGCTGTTTTATTGAGAAAAAATTACAACCCGGCACGCCATTCCTCGACCAGGGTCGGAAAATCAAGACCGAAACCATTGAAAACACTGGCAAATGCCTCTGGGGTAGCAAGGCCACGGCCATAAGCATTCAATAAGTCCTTCAAACTGTGCCACCCGAATTGATTGACCAGGTATGCCACGAAAGAAAAACTCTGTTCATAAGCAAGCAATGCCTGTCGACGTTCAAAGCGGTCAAAACTCTGTTCAAGCTCCGCGAAACCGAGGAGTTTTCCTTGCGCAATCGCTTCGGAAAAATGGGTGCTCCGCGATCGTGGATGGTTCTCGGCAGTCATCGCCGTACCTTCATAAATCCAGGCTGGAGCCCGGCCACGGCTTATCTGCTGTGCAAGAAAATGATTGTATTCGTGCGTAAGGATACGATCAAGATCGGCCGCTTCAACGCGGCGGGTGCCGATTGGAATCCGGATTTTCCCGTCAAACCGTCCGGCCGACCAGGCCGGAGCACCGGTTGTCATATCGTAATCATCTCGAGAATAAAGAATTACCTGCACTGTTTTCTGCGGATAATGATTCAGCAGCGATCCCTGCTCGGCATAAGCAACCTGCAGGATTTCGATAACCCTGTCTGCAAGCTCGGCATGGGTTCGCTCATCAAAAGTGACGGTGAAAATTGAGTTAACGTCCTGCACCATCGCCTCTTCAACTTCTATTTCTCGCTGTACCTGTTTAATCTGTTTTTGAAGATCAAGGTCGCCTGGAGAGATCTGTTGCGCTTTTATCAACACATCACGGGCTGCCGGAAGGTTCCCTGCCTGATAATATAAATCACCCAGTCGGCGTACAGGCAAATCGGAAGCAGGTAGTTGGCTGACAGCTTCAAGCAGGTATTTTTCGGCCAGCAGTTCATCTCCGCTCCGTGCATAAAGATCACCCAGAAGCAGGCTGAAGCGACCATCGTCGGGAGCCAGTTTGCGCCCGGAATTAAGGTACCTGACCGCTGTCGCGTTATCACCTTGCTCAATCGATTTCCGGGCGGAGACAAGATATAGCTCAGCCATTCCGGCCTCGTCGGTTACTGACGAATGGTCATTGCCGTCCCGGTTATCACGGAATTCATCGTAGTTCTGGCGAACAATCGGACTGTCGGCAAAAACAGTACCTGAGACAATTATAGAGGCGCAGAAAAAGAGAAACGTAAAACCGACACACCGCTTCATCGTCGAACAGCCTGGCTGAGAACAGCGAGCATCGGTTGATGAATACGGCCATTACTGGCAACAATTTCCGGCTTATAAATATTGGCAGTATTGCCGCAAAAATCTGACAGAGTGCCGCCCGATTCAACAACAAGCAGCATCCCGGCCGCGACATCCCACGGTTTCAGCTTCATCTCCCAGTACCCATCGAAACGACCGGCGGCAACACAGGCAAGATCAAGGCTGGCAACACCGGGACGACGGCAGGCCTGGGCCGCTTGTTGAAAATTGACAAAGTGATCATAATTATTGTCCGGGGTCGTTTTTCGATCATAAGGAAAGCCGGTTGCCAACAGAGACTGGTCAAGGTCCGGTATCGATGAAACCAGGATCGGTCGGCCATTAAGGGTCGCTCCCTCCCCTTTTTTGGCAACGAACAGTTCATCATTGCACGGGTTGTAGACGACGCCGGTAATGATCTCACCGGCGACCTCCAACCCGATCGAAACGGCAAACCAGGGAAAGCCATGAGCGTAATTGGTCGTACCGTCAAGTGGATCAATAATCCAGCAGTGATCACTTGTCCTGACACCATAATCCCCTTCTTCAGCGATAATGTCATGGGTCGGAAAACGCTCCCTGATGGTGGCAACAATTGCTGCTTCAGCCGCCTTGTCGGCCTCCGTTACCAGATCGACTTCACCCTTGTGTTCGATCCTGATGTCGGTACCGAACTTCTCCATCAGGATGCCTGCCCCCGACCGGGCTGCGGACACCGCCGTTTCAGTCAGCATCAGAACCTCCGGTAATCTGCTGGCGGGTACTGTCGTACCAGAAATGCACCGCCCCGACCACACCGAGCGGTATCGTAAAAAACTGTAGGAAAGGGATCGCCAGCAGGCAGAGAGAACCGAGTCCAAAACCGAGCGAAGCCATTTTTCGCTGCCTGATAAACTGCCGCTGATCGCTGAACTTCTTCTGGTGGCGGGCGAAGATAAACCCGGTGTATTCAATGACCAGAAAAAGCGCTGTCCAGATGATCGACAGCACCGAATAGAGCACCGGCCCGACCGCCGGTAATAATAGCAGGATCAGAAGGACAAGCATCCCGCCAATAAAAGCCGCAATTTTGAGCATATCATCAAACAGAATGCGAAGGCTCTCACGCAGGAAAGTTCCGAGCCGGAAGCGCTCATCATTCTGCCGGCCGGTCAGAAGCAATTCGGTCTTTTCCGACAGCAGATCATTAAAAGGGGAAGCGATCAGATTGCCGACCACGGCAAAGAGGAAGAAAAAAAGGAGTGCCGTCGCGACAATCGCAACTAACCAGAGGAAATAATAGAGAAACGCCCAATACCAGGCGTCACCTTGCGGGATCATCGTGGTGACCGTTTCCTCAAAAAAATCAAGACCGAACCAGACGGCACCGGCGAAGACAACGGTGTTGATCAGAAAGGGTATCAGCACATAAAGAATCAACCCGGGATTGGCCAGAAGATAACGCCCGGCCTTGAACGGGTAGGAGAAGCCGGCCGCAAAACCGACGATACTGTTTTTCACCATAGAAGCAACCTGTCAGACTCTGTTTTAGATATTAATTTTCAATATAATAATCATAAGCGATTTAAAGATAATTGTCGACTTCTGACCCGACGCCTTGCACACCCCGAAAATGATGATTAAATTGGTAATAAAAGGAGCAAAAACATGCGAAAGCGAAGGAACATTATTATCTTTCTGGCGTTGCCGCTTCTATTAACCATCAGCAGCATCAGTGCCCTGAGCGACGAATCAATTCGTGTTTATTCAGTCAAAAACGGAGAATACATCGTGACCGATAAAGTTGAAAAGTCCGCCGAAGAGTGGAGCAGGATCCTGCCGCCGGATGTTTTTCACATCACCCGCCAGCAGGGGACCGAAGCCGCCTTTTCCGGAAAGTTCTGGAACCACAAGGAACATGGTATATATCGATGCGTTGCCTGCGGACAGGACCTCTTTCACTCCGATACCAAATACGATTCCGGTACCGGCTGGCCGAGTTTCTATGAGCCGGTCGCGCCGGAGAATGTCGGAACCGAAACTGACACCAAGTTCTTCATGGTCCGCACCGAGGTCCATTGCAGCCGCTGCGACTCGCACCTCGGACACGTCTTCCCGGACGGACCGAAACCGACCGGCGACCGCTATTGCCTCAACTCGGCATCACTGGCATTTGAACCGATAAAAAAAGAGGACTGATGATAGTCCTCCTATAAGAATCCCGGCCTGATGGTAAATGGTAATCAGTTACCGCTCAGTCTGGATCAGATTTGTGATAGTGGTTATAGAACTGGCGCGCGGTACGACCGCTACGTGCGGCCCTGGCGGCGGCGAACAGCTTGGCCGCGGCATGGAGTTCTTCCCTGTTGCCCGAATATTCCCGGAACAGGTGATCGACAATTGACAAATAATTCTCCAGGCTTCCCGGATAAAAGGCGACCCAGAGGCCAAAACGGTCGGAGAGGGAAATGCGCTCTTCAACGGCATCTGCGTAATGAATTTCACCGTCGACCAGCTCGGTCTGAAGATTGTCGCTCATGCGCTCCGGAAGCAAATGGCGGCGATTGGAAGTCGCATAGACAAGAACGTTGGCAGGTGCCACTTCGACAGAACCTTCGAGCACGCTTTTCAAATGCTTGAATACGCTTTCGCCGGTTTCAAAGGAAAGATCGTCACAGAATACGATAAATTTGTACGGTTGTTCACGCAGGCCATCGACGATTTCCGGCAAATTCACCAGGTCATCCTTGTCGACTTCAACAAGGCGTAGGCTCTTGCTGCGAAAAGCATTGAAAACAGCTTTAACCAGGGAAGATTTCCCGGTGCCGCGTGCCCCCCATAGCAAAACATTATTTGCCGGGTTTCCGCAAAGAAACCGCTCGGTATTGGTGACAACCTGTTGCTTCTGTTGATCGATACCGATCAGGTCGGCAAGTTGTACGGGATCGATATCCCGCACCGGGCGGAGTGTCCGGTTGTATTGCCGCCAGATTGCAGCATGGCTGATTGTCCAATCGATCGACAAGGAGTCCTCCCGTGAAGCAGTTTACTGCTCCGGCAGCATGAATCGCAACTTGACGTTGCCAATCTCAATCTGATCACCCGATTTAAGACTGGAAGCATCCCTTACTTCCTGACCGTTCAGCCTCACCTTGTTTTTCTTTTCCGGAGGAATCAGACCGTAACCGGAGCGATCTCGTGAGATAAAACAACCGATCTTCGGAGCCAGCATCCCTTCGAGCTTCACCTCGGAGTCCTGATCTTTACCAACCAGGGTCAATTTTGCACTCAGATCATACCCCGGCTTATCGGTACTGCCGGACAAAACCTCAAGGCGGCCGACCGGACCGGCCGGTTGTTCTACCATCTCGGTATCATCGCCGATCAGCTCACGTTGTTTTTTTGTATCGAGAATCATCGTTTTTTCCATCTGCAGCTCCTCGATGCCGGCCTGACCTTCGTTGACCTCCTCGTCAAGGAAAACTATCGTATGCTTGCCGATGGTCATAACGTCGTTATCAGCCAGGGCCCATTTGCTGATTTTGCGATCATTGACAAATGTCCCGTTGGTACTGCCGAGATCCTCGACAAAAAAGTGCCCCATCTGACAGACGATATGCGCGTGAAAATTGGACACCGCCAGGTTGTCGATCTGGATATCGTTTTTCAGATTTCTACCGACGGTAATCAAATCCTTGTTCGAATCAATTACCTTGAGCACTTCATCATTGAATTTGAGTAACAGGCGTGGCATTCAGGACCTCCGACCAAACAGATTGGTAATTTTTGTTTTCAATGTACCCTCTTCAAGAAATATCAGCAAGACCGTAATATTGTCATGCCCACCGTTGCGATTGGCGAGTTCAATCAGCATCCGACACGCTTCTCCCGGTCCGGATGCAGACAGGATAATCGAGCGGATAACATCTTCGGAGAGTGAATCGGTCAGACCGTCACTGCAGAGCAGAATCCGGTCGCCGTCTTTAGCCGCTATCGTGGCCAACGAGGCCTCGATTTCGCTTTCCAGGCCGAGACAGCGGGTCAAAACGTGGGCCATGCGGCTGGTGGTCCCGACATCAGCCAGACCTTGGCGCTGCTGTTCAGCCAGCACCGTGTGATCCTCGCTAAGTTGCTCCAACACCTGGCCTCTAACCAGATAGGCCCGGGAATCGCCAACGTTGGCGAGACAGACTTCGTCATCCCGAAACCAGGCCGCGACTACGGTTGTTGACATTCCACGCCAGGCCGGATTGCGCTCCGCCTCCCGCCGGAGGAGATCATTGACTTCACTGATGGCACTGCCGAGAAGCTCTTCAGGCTTACCTTCTCCCTGTTGCTTTGCCAGAAATTCCGGTAGTCGATCGGTCACCAGACGGCTGGCAATCTCCCCGGCCGGTTGCCCGCCGACACCATCGGCAACGACATAAAAGGACTGTCGTTCGTCGAGAGAGAAGCTGTCTTCGTTATTCTTCCGGCGTTGACCGATATCGCTCAACCCTCCTGCCCGAATTCTCATGGATTAACCTGTCTTGTCGATGCACTTTTTTAACGCATCGGCAACTTCGGTGGCATTTTTATAACGATCCCTGACATCCTTTTTGAGAAGCTTTCTTACAACGGCATAACAACATTCCGGCAAATCGGACCGGACTCTCTTTAATGGCGTGTATTTGACGTTGGCAATATTGTGCATCAACGCTCCGAGACTGTCGCCAGAAAACGGCTTCTCGCCACAGAGCAATTCGTAGCAAACAACTCCAAGTGAAAAGAGGTCGGAAGCGCCCTCGATCTTCTTTCCCGATACCTGTTCCGGCGACATGTAGCTTGGCGTACCGAGGATTGTTCCGGTTTGGGTCTGGGTAGAGTTTTTGATCCGCGCGATCCCGAAATCGGTAACCTTGATCTGCCCGTTTTTGAGCAACATCAGGTTAGACGGTTTGATATCGCGGTGATAAATATCGTTTTTATGAGCGTAAGCCAGTGCTTCAGCAATCTCGACAGCAAGCTGCATCACCTTTTTCGGTTCAAGCAGTTTTTTGATATTGCAATGGGCAGTCAGGTCCTCCCCTTCGAGATATTCCATCGCCATATAAGCGAGGTCGTGTTCCTCGCCGGCATCGTAAATCGTTACAATATTCGGATGGTTGAGGCGGCCAGCCGCTTCCGCTTCCCGGAAAAAACGTTCCTTGAATTCCTTCAGTTCGGCCGGCTCGACTTCCTGCAGATTGAGGGTTTTGATCGCAACTTCACGGTTAATCTTGGGATCGCGACCGAGATAAACCGTGCCCATGGCGCCCTGGCCGAGTTCACGAACAACTTCGTATCGGCCGAGCGTCGGGGCGGTCGAACCCTTACCGAGAACCATTGTCCCGTCGCGTTTGCCATTACCGCCGAACACGACTGACTGTTCCATGTTGTTCAGCTCTTCTATTTTCTTTTTCGCATCCTTGAATTTGCCGCCCCTGAGCAGGTGTTTGTAGACCGCAATCGCTTTATTGAACATCCGCTTCCGCTCAAAGTCGAGCCCGAGATTATAAAGAATCTCGCGAATCGATTGATCTTTGACCGGAATATCCCGAAACTTGTCAAAGGCTATGTCAAGCATGCCCTGTGATTGAAATGACAGCCCGAGCATTTTAAGATCTTCAAAATTCCGGGCAGTCCCACCGAGATAGCGCTGCATGGCAATCAACAACATCCCGAATACGAAAACCATAAGATGCGGTGCCATCTGAAACCAGAGCCCTTTGAGCATAAGCAAGCCGGTGACAACGCCAATCCAGCTGACAAGAAAAGAGGCCTGAAGAAGTAATCCGAGCCCGAAATGCAGACGCGGCAACACCAGGATCATAAAAACACCTAGATAGATCAGAACTGACAATTCCAGAAGAAAGCCCCAGAACGGCCTGATAATCTGCTGTCCCGAAAGCAGATCTGAAATCACTGCGGCCGCCGATACAACCGGTGCCGGTTGCGGGACCGGTACAACTCCGCCCGTTGTCCGCGCCGACGTGGTCAGCCCGAGAAGCACAATTTTGTCTGCCAAGGCATCATCCGGCAACACCCCGTTTACAACATCAACAATCGAGTGTCGGGGGACGGCTGATTCGGTGACCGGATTAACATAAACCGAATAATCCTCGCCGGTTGTAACCGCCTGGTTATTCAGGTAGAGCACTTGCGTATCGACTTTCAGATAGGGATTCTTTCTCCTATCTGCCGCACCGGCCAGTTGCAGTACCAGGGCCGGAAATAATTTTCCCCTGTATTTTTTAAGTAAAGAGACCGCACGGGCGCGGCCGTTAAGATCGGACTGATAAAAGACATGGCCAAGCAATGTCCCGTCGTTGCCAAAAGAGCCGAAGCCGGGAATGAGTTCGGCGGGGGAATCTTGTCGACGCAGCGGATTGTGAAGAGCACTCAGGCTTGCCTGCCAATCCGGATCAGGATGGGTTGATTTTAAATGCGGTGGTAGAGCCTCGGACGGATCAGGTGCAAGTTCACCGGCCGCAAAAGTGTAAGGCAGGACCTTCACCGGAGGAGACTGTAGAGCCTTGGTCAACTGGCCATTACCATCAATCGATGATTCGATTTCGGCCAACTCGAGGCTGAGCGGCCCTTTTATGCGGTTAGATTTAAGCTGCCGTTTCAATGATCGCAAACCGGCCAGCCCAGGATTCCACTCCTCTTCTTCAAGGAGCAGATGCACACCGATAGCAGCCGGGTTCTGTGCACTGATGCGCTGTAACGATTCAGCAAGATATGTCCGTGGCCAGGGCCAGCTTCCGACTGTTTCGAGGCTTGACTCATCAATAGCAACGACTGCGACCCGATCAACATCGGTCCCGGAACGCAGTCGGATTATTTGATCAAAAAGAAGATGATCGATTTTTGTAAAGGGAGGACATTCAAAAAGGGAACCGGCAACAATAACGACAAGCAAGAGACCCCGGAGAACCGGACCGGATATGAACCATTTCAGAATTCTTTTCATCTGCAATAATCCATCAAGGAATCACTAGGAGACAATTCAATTCGGGAACTATAACACAGCCGATCCGATTCCATGAAGAAATTCATACTGTTAGCTTGCAGATTTGCGTGTGCAAAGCTAAGATGTAGACGCTTCTACAAAACCTGACTCTCACGGGGGACTTCATGAAAAAACTGACCAAACGCTTCAACCTGCCGTCCTGCACGGTGGACAAGCGATTGATCACCCAGTTGGAAACCTATTTCAACACCCGGATACCGACATTTCTGAAAAAAGATCTGACCCAGATGATGAACCTCTACGACCTGAAAAATCCGGCCTCGCTGCGAACCTATGCCCTGACAATCGAGGAAGGCAAAGAAGTCA
The DNA here is from genome assembly GCA_002869615.1 of Desulfuromonas sp. Lineage (NCBI taxonomy): Bacteria > Pseudomonadati > Thermodesulfobacteriota > Desulfuromonadia > Desulfuromonadales > Desulfuromonadaceae > Desulfuromonas > Desulfuromonas sp. The sequence continues at coordinate 43,588 of PKUH01000001.1, forward strand.
GTCAGCTCGAATCGATCAAACAGTATCGGGAAGAGAATTTTGACCCTAAAATCAAGGGAATCAAAATGCACCTCAAAGTCGGCCGACCCGAGGCGATTGACCTGCAGATTGTTTTTAATCGTTTTGCAGCACCCTACATGGAGATTGCAACTGTCAGCGAGAATGTCAAGAAAACCATCCCCCGTATTGCTGAACAGATTCAAAGCATCTTTGAATCATGGTCGAACAAGAACCACATCGTTTCAACCAGCTGGTTCCGCTCGCTGCTGGTTCTTGCGCCTCTGGCCGCCGTTACCGGTGCCGGGCTTTTACTCGGGGGCAACCCCTTTTTTCTCGGAGCCTCCCTCGGCTGGCTGTTGATTCTGAGCGCTCTTCTTGCGTTCAACCTCTACCGGCTGTTTCAGCTGGTCAGCTTCAAGACCCGCAAGCATGTCGCCTTGAAAAGACTCGGGGCTATTGCGCTGCTGACGGTCAACCTGTCACTGATCGGCTTTTATATCTTCGTTCTTTTCGTCAACCTTGACATCCTGTCCATCCCCACCTGGGTCAACGTATTCTGACGACACCGATTCTGCCGGTCCGGTTCCGGCAATTCTCCGGGTCAGAATCTGCTCGATCTGCAGCAATGAATCGCTTCCGGTAATCGAGCGAAAAAGTTTTGCCAGCAACCAGAGCAGACCGATCGGCAGAACCACCGTATTCAGTGTAAAAACGGCAATCATCTTCAGCAGGTTTTCGATCATTCCGGTCAAACGGGTCTTCATCCGGCTGATTCGATGCTGCAGGTCGATCATTTCACCAACCTGTTCCGCCTTTTTTTTGACACCATCCCAGATACCGTCCGTTTTTCGATCACTTGATCCGTGTTCCATCGGATCCATTTTGCGTAACGCTGCGTTGCCATGTTCGATTTCGTTGACCGCCGAAGTATAATGCTGATCGAGGAACAGAGCATAGATCTCTTCATTGACAGCGGCAACAACCGGGATACAGAACCGCACGACTATTGCAAGAAAAACCAGCCTGGTGCCGAACCGGGTCAATGTTTGACGCCATCGCCCTCCGGACCAAAGCCCGGCGAGAATAAACAGTAGAGCCGGGAATAGCAGCAGCTTGATGCTGAACCAGGGGCTGATCTCAATCAACATTTTTTGCATGCCCAATGAAACCAGGCTGACCAGCATCACCCAGGAAAAACGTTCGATCATATCATTTACCGGGTCGAGCGCCTCACCGACCGCGATCGTCACGCCGACACCGGCCGGAGCAATATTAATTTCGCTATCCTGGATAACCGATATAATCGCATTGGTCGTACGCGCCAGGGCAAACGAAACAAGTGCCCGATTAAAAGCATCGTCGACATAACGCATACCGATTTCATCGGCGCTGTTCAACAGTGGTGACTCAAAGACGCTCAGATAGAGTGGCGGCACCAGAACCAGCAGCAACAAGACAACAATAATTACACTTTTGATGGTTTTCGCCTTTTGTATCGACGCCATGATTACCTCCACACCTGAATCAGGTTGCTCATTGTAGATATTTTGCCCCGAAAAGGGTTTCAAGGGTTACAACGAATCCCGGCTCATCCTTCCAGCCGGTTTCACGCCGATAAATAATTTGTGGCTTTAACTCGAGAAAAAGCCAGCCTTGATGAATATCTTTCCGATAGCGCAGGCTGCTGAAGTAGTAAAGATCATTCAGCTTCGGTCGAGTCTCGGCAGTCGTACCGATTTCAAAAGAAAGAGATTGCCGCCGATTGAACAGGTGATTGACCTGGAAAACCTGGGTCAGCAACTGGTTGCCGGGAACCTGCTGTTGCCAGAGCAGCGAAGTAGCCGAACGAAAAAGCGTGCTCGCGCCGATTTTTCGCTCCAGGTCGAACTCCCACCCGTTTTCCCAATCATCTTCCGTGTTGTACTCAGCCTTGATTGTCCCCCGGAACATCCATTTCTCGCCGAGCGGCTGATAATTGCGGTACCTGAATTTCACAAAAGCTTCCAGCGGACTTGTTAATTTGATGCAGGGACGAATTGATAAATTCCATTTTTCCTTCTGCCTCAGCATGAATTGCAGAGCTGCTGACAAATCATTATCATCGATTTCTTCATTCAGCTCAGTCCCGCTGGTAATGCGGTCGGAATCTTCTTCCTCATCGCGTTCATCCCGACTCTCGATAACAAAATTAACTTTTTCTTCAATCTGCGGCAGATCGACCTTGATGCGAAACTTACCGTCATAATCACGGTGCCCGCCCTCACTGAAAATAGCGCTTCCCCGAATCTGGATATAAGTTCCGGTCGCTTCTTCGTAAATACGTTCTTCGCCGAAAAAGCTGTCGATCCTTTGTGACAGACGTTCCACAGTATTTGAAATGTACGAGTGCGTCGCATTGGCGCCCCTGACCCCGGGAAGGTTCAATTGTGGTTCGGAAATTTCGGCAAGGGGGGCAGGTTCCTCTTCGGCCTTGACCGCAGCAGGACAGTACAAAAAGGCGAAGACCAGGATAGAGGCCAGTAATAATAGAGGAAACAATGAAATTTCCGTTCTTGACCATATTTTCGGAGGTAATAGCATTAAGAATAAGTTTACCTGGTGCGACGATTCAGTAATCGATGCCGGGTTGCGGTTCGATGTCCTTGCGATAGGCGTGTTTTATTTCATTGACTTCACTGACGGTATCGGCCAACTCAATCACGTCGGGATGGGCATCACGACCGGTCAGGACCAGATGCATCTGGGCGGGGCGGGACTTGATCAGTTCAATGACCTGCTCAATATCGACCAGTTTCAGCTGACGCGCATTATTAATTTCATCGAGAATGAGTAAATCATAGGCCTGTTCCGAAATTTTTTCCATGGCGAGAGCAATTGCATACTGGGCGTTTTCGCGATGCTCTTCGCGCGAATACGGATTACCGAGGATCCCGCAGAAGCCTTTGCCGGTTGAAAAGAGTTCAACACAATGTCCCAGTTTCTTGATACCATCCCATTCACCGGCGTACATATCACCTTTCATGAACTGGATGATTCCGACCTTCATGCCATGCCCGACAGCGCGCAGAACCATGCCGAGAGCAGCCGTCGTCTTCCCCTTGCCGTGACCGGTGATCACGAGCACGAGGCCCTGCTTCTTTTTCGGTTCGTATTTCGTAACTTCGACCGGTTCCGGTTTTTTTGTTTCCATATTTCCCCCTGTATTATTCCTGAACAATTCTAGCATGTTTCAACAGCAACAGGCAAAATAGCCAGAATCTATCTTAATTTGATGCCGGCTGGCTCGGGGTTAATTCTATAAAAAGCGACACAACTGTATTGCAATTGATTTACCGTGCCACGGACAAAAAAAGGCCGCTACCCGGGAAGGTAGCGGCCTGAAGTCGATTAGGAGGCAAATCCTTTCGACAAATCTTACTTTTTTAGAATGCGAGAGTAACGCTCACACCGCCGGTCGAAACAGCGTCTTTACCCATTGCGAATTCAGCCTCATCACTGAGAGAATCAGTGTAGAGAGCCGAAACGTCAATACTGACCTGTTCGGAAACTGCATAGCTCAGGCCAACGCTCAGTTCGTAGTTGTGCAGTTCACTATAAGGTTGCTCATTACCGCTGTTGTCAACATCCTCTGTCAGAAACGGGCTTTCATCAGCATAGGAAACAGCAGCACCGAGGGAGAGGCCAAGGTTTTTGGCGAGTTCAATATCATGGCCACCAGCAAGGACATAGTACATGCCTGCTGCATCAGATCCATTTGCCATCGCACCCTTAGCAGCCTGATAATCGTAGTAGATGGTCAGGCTCGGAGCCAGGATGGTATTTAGAGAAGCACCGACATAAAGTTCGTGGGTGTTACCCGGAACATTGAAGTTGTAGTAGATATCACCAACACTTATAGAGAGCATATCGTTGACGTCAAAAGAATAATCAAGAACGATATCGGTTTCGGTTACTTCGTCATGCCCGAGAACATTAGCATCATTAATGCCGTCTCCTTCTGTATCAATAAGTCCTTGCGAAGATGAAGACAGTTGAGTGTTGGTCCAGTAGCTGACGGTAAAACCGTTAAAGCTCATGTCCATGCCAGCCTGCAGAACCGGTTGCGAACCGCTCAGCTTCAGTCCACGCCATACGTACTCATCATAAACACCTGCGTAAACATCACCTTCAACTTCAACTGCTGCAGCCGGAGCTGCGAACACCATCAGAGCCATAACGGCCAAAACAAGCTTCTTCATTTCAATAATCTCCTATAAAATAATGTTGTTTGAAAACGCCGGACGACTTCATGCCGTCCGGCACAATTAAGCGTTTCTTTATGTGTTGATCTTCTGGAAATCCGGATAAGCTTCCATACCGATTTCGGTAACGTCGAGGCCCTTGAATTCTTCCTCTTCGCTGGCACGGATGCCGATGGTGAACTTGATAATCATCCAGACGATTGCAGATGCGATCATCACGAAAGCACCGGTAGCGATCACGCCGATGAACTGGGTCGCGAAGCTGGCGCCGTCGTCAGTAATAGGTACTGCCATGGTGCCCCAGATACCGCACACCAGGTGAACCGAAAGAGCACCGACAACGTCGTCAATCTTCAACTTGTCGAAGAACGGAACGGCCAGGACACAGAGGATACCACCGACAGCGCCGATCAGGGTCGCAGCACCGAGAGACGGAGTTGCCGGACCGGCAGTGATTGAGACCAGACCAGCCAGAGCACCGTTCAGTCCCATGGTGACATCAACTTTCTTGTACATGATCTGAACCATGATCATGGCTGCGATCATACCGCCGCAAGCGGCCATGTTGGTATTGGCCATAACGTTCGACATTTCAATCGCCGAAGCGGCATCGCCAAGTGCAAGCACAGAACCGCCGTTAAATCCGTACCAGCCCATCCACAGGATGAAGGTACCGAGGGTAGCAAGAGGAATGTTGGAGCCAGGCATCGGGTTGATGCCACCAGTTTTGTTGTACTTGCCTTTACGGGCGCCAAGAATGATGGCACCGGTCAGAGCAGCCCAACCGCCGACCGAGTGAACGATGGTCGAACCGGCGTAGTCAGCGAAGCCCATTTCCGACAGCCAACCGCCACCCCAGCCCCAGGAACCCTGGATCGGGTAGATAATTCCACAAAGTACGGCGCAGAACAGCAGGAACGACCAGAGCTTGATCCGCTCAGCAACGCAACCGGACACGATCGAACAAGCCGCGCCGCAGAAGACCATCTGGAAGAACCAGTCAGAAGCAGCAGCGTATCCAGACGAATAATCACCGGCAAGGGCAGCAGCATCATCAGCAGCCCAGAGGCCGAAAGAACCGACATAACCACCGTCAACACCGGCGTACATCAAATTATAACCACAGATGTAGAACAGGATGCCGGCGATGCCGAACAGCGAGATGTTCTTCAGGCAGATGGTCGCAACGTTTTTCTGACGGACCAGACCTGCTTCAAGCATACCGAAACCGGCAGCCATCCACATGACCAGGATGCCCATCACCAGGAACGAAAAGGTGTTCAGTACGAACGACAGTTCCGAAACCGGAGCATCTTCGGCCAGAGCGAGAGTCGGAATCGCCAGAAGACCAAGAGTGATAATCGAGACAAACTTTTTCATTTTTCCATATCCTCCTTAATTGGATAGTTTTCTGTTTAAAGTGAATCCGGGCCCTCTTCGCCGGTACGGATACGAACCGCTTTTTCGACTTCGAGAACAAAAATCTTGCCGTCACCGATCTTGCCGGTGCAGGCTTCCTTCTGAACCAGCTCAACAACTTCACTGACCTGATCAGCCGGCACAACCAGTTCGATTTTAACCTTGGGAATAAAATCGATCTGGTACTCAGCTCCACGGTAGAGCTCGGTGTGACCTTTCTGACGTCCGAAACCACGGACCTCGCTGACGGTCATACCGGCAACGCCGAGTTCAGACAGTGCCGCCTTGACGTCGTCAAGCTTGAACGGCTTGATAATGCATTCAACTTTCTTCATCTGGTATCTCCTTCCTTTCCGAGTAAAAAACAAAAAGGCGCCCAACCTCTCACCGAGAGGCTGGGCGCCTTTGCCCTTAATCGATTCACCGGACATCGTTGTCCCGAATAATCGTTATGTCTGGTACAAATTCCCTGTGTCCAACACCCTTGCCGAACACGACAGTCCTGAATATAGCATAGGACGTGCCAAGTTTTATTTCTCAACAATTTCAGTATTTTACGAGCAGTGCCTGTTATTTATGCATATAATTTAGACACACTTCAGATATCAATGCTTAACTCGAAGGCATATCCGACACCGGCAGGCTGATGCGAAAGCTGGCGCCCTGACCAACATTGCTGTCAAGGATGATTGACCCGCTATGCTCCTCGATGATATTGCGACAGATATAAAGGCCGAGGCCGGTACCGACACCTTCCTTCTTGGTTGTAAAAAACGGTTCAAAGATCGACGCCCTGACCTCCCCAGGAACACCGGGACCGCTATCGGCAATGACGATTTCAACCGTATCCTCTCCGGCCATGCCGGTCTCGATCCTGATCGTGCCTCCACCTTTTAAAACATGTACGGCATTCAGAACAAGGTTGATGAAAACCTGCTTCAATTTATTCGGATCAGCATTGACCTGTAAAACATCATCAGATTCAAATTCAATCTCAATTGAATTTTTTTGCAGCTCATACTTGACCAACTTCAGAACATCATGAATAACCGCATTAACATTAATCTTTTGCCAACGTGTTTCGCGTCCTCTTGAAAAGGAGAGCAAGCTTCCGGTCAGGGTGCGCATACGCTCGGTTTCGTTGGCAATCCGTTCGAGCATTTCATCAATAAAGGGTGAGTTCCCGTCTTCGCGGAGGATCAATTCAACTGCATAGGCAATGACGCCAAGCGGGTTATTGATTTCGTGTGCCAGTGCGGCCGACATCCGACCGACCTCGGCGAGTTTTTCACTATGAATCGTCTGTTCGAGCAACTTTTTAAATTCAGTAATATCTTCGACCAGAACAACGACCCCGCTCATCTCTTCACCATCCTTCAGGGGAGCCAATCGACGTTTCTGGAACCGCATCTGTCCCTTGAGGGTCCGGTGAACCAGTTCCAGTTTTTCTGATTGACCACTGGCAAGAACATTTTCGATCCGGGTGACAACACCTTCGGCATCCAGTGCCGGGAAAAGGTCAAGCAACTCTTTACCATGGGCATCGGCAGCGGAAATTCCGCTCATCTCAACCATGCGCCGATTCCACGAGGTAATCCGCAAATCGGTATTGACCGTGTAAACACCGAGATCGGTACTCTCGAGAATTCTTTTATTCAACTGGTGCAATTCCCTATTCCGTCCGGAGACGTCGCTCAGATCACGGTAAAGTCGGGCATTGTCAATGGCAATTGCAGCCTGTCCGGCAAGGGCGAGCAGTGGTTCGATATCATCTTCAGTAAATGCGCCAATGGCAGGGCTTTCAACATTGAAGACTCCGATAACCCGATCACGTGCCAGCATCGGTACAGCAAGCTCGCAAACGGCGCCCTTGATTCCCGGCACATAATCAGTTTCATTGTGAAGATCATTAATCAGAACCGGGGCACCGCGCAGTGCGGCTCGCCCCATAATTCCCTGGCCAAGAGCGATTTCCTGCCTGACCGCTTCATCGTCATAACCGTAAGAGGCAACGGCTTCCAGAACACCACGGTCCATATCGACTAGACGAATGATCGCATTGTCAAAATGGAACACCCTTTGAGCCGCAACCAGAATCCGGTCAAGCAAGGTATCAAGATCAATTGTCGAAGCAAGATCCTGCCCGATAGAGATCAATGCTTCATAGATCCCGGCGCGATTATTATTGTTTTGTTCAATCTGATTAGCCACGTCTATCCCAGTTGCCTTTTTTTTCATCAGCACAAGTCTGTTTACCAAAGCAGACAGATCAATATTTCCGTCTCGGCCCGTTTTCGTATGAACGAATATAGAAAATGTAAGTGCCTGTAATCACAGCCCTTCCATAAAGGAACATTCAAATAAACACACGAAAAGACGTACAGAAAAGCTGGTTGTAAAGCCTGATCCGGTTATGTAATTGCATTTAGAATGCCGACATCTACAAAGAGATAAAATTCCTTGTCATGACCCGCCAATTTTCCTATACTGAATAACAGAAAGATCAGACAGAGTTGCTCTCTGCCCTGCCCGTGAGGTAACAACGCCCACGCGGAATACTTTCTATCCGGGACAGCTTCAGAGGCGTGGTGAGCAGGCCCGCCGGGCAGTGGGAAGCCTGAAGCGCTTACAAGCTATCCCACCTTGTTGGCCGTCGACGTGTGGCCACGGACCCACGGCAGGATGGAGAGCTCGATTTAGAGGCGTCGATTCAATCGGCGCCTTACTATTTGCATGACTTTGGAAGGCAGACCATTGACTACCGCCACACCCTCGGATCTTCATCGAATCACCCTTGATGATCGGGAAATTATCCTGATCGGAACCGCGCATGTTTCCCGGGAATCTATCGAAACCGTCAAAAATGTAATATCTGCCGAAAACCCGGACACTGTCTGCGTCGAACTCGACGAACAACGCCTGAAAGCATTGCAGGACAAGAACCATTGGGAATCACTTAATATCTTTCAGGTCGTCCGCAAGGGACAAGCACCCTTCCTGATGGCAAATCTTGCTCTGGCTTCTTTTCAGAAAAGAATGGGAATGCAGACCGGTGTCCGACCGGGAGCCGAGTTAGCCGCCGCCGTCGAATGTGCGAGGGAGAATGCTGCGCATGTCGAACTTGTTGATCGCAATATCAGGACAACCCTTTTGCGGGCCTGGCGGAAGACCGGATTCTGGAAAAAGATGAACCTACTGGCAGTCCTCTTCGCCAGCATGTTCGAATCGCAGAAAGTCGATGAGGAAGAACTGGCGCGGCTACGCGAAACCGACACGTTGTCGGCCATGCTCGAAGAGATGGGCGAACTCCTCCCTTCAGTCAAAACCATTCTGGTTGATGAACGTGACACTTTCATGGCGCATTATATCCGCCAGGCCCCCGGCAAAAGAATTGTTGCCGTCGTCGGAGCCGCGCACCTGCCGGGCATTATCAGAAAGATCAAAAACGAGGCGGACCCCGCGATCATATCCGAAATCTCGACAATTCCGGAGAAGCCACTTATCTCCAGATTTATCCCCTGGCTGATTCCGGTCATTGTTGCCGCCCTCTTCATCGTTGGATTTTTTCTCGGTGACCGTGAGCGGTTCACTGAAGCGGCAGTCGCCTGGATTCTCGCCAACGGAATCCTCTCGGCAATTGGCACTCTATTCGCTTTCGGCCACCCGCTGACTGTTGTCACGGCATTCGTTGCGGCCCCGATTACATCACTGAACCCGACTATTGGCGCCGGCATGGTGACCGCTCTGGTCCAGGCGTTTATTGCCGCTCCGACGGTCGGCGACCTTGAACATGTCGGCGACGATCTGACTTCGGTTCGCGGATGGTGGACCAACAAAACAACCCGGGTGCTGCTGGTATTCTTCTTTTCATCTCTGGGCTCCGCCATCGGGACATTCGTCGCCTTCGGCTGGCTCAAGGATATTCTTTAAAGGCAGTGACTGGTTGACAGTAATCGGTTCTCAACTGGATAAATCCTGCTTCACAATCTGAGCTCAGGATTCCGACTGAGTCTTAATTTGAGATTTCTTCCCCCTGGCAGAACTGTAAAGCAGGCACAACTTTTCAAAACAGCTGCATCCTTTTATCCCCACTTCCAAGTCATTTCATTACAATTGCGATGAATAAATCAAATTCAAGCGAAATAACCGCTTGCAGGGAGGGTTGAGTTTTACAAGAATTGACCATCGCGGCTTGCCGCATCGGAAATAATCTGTAATAGTATGAAACAACTCAAAAGGGAATGGAATGGACTGGAAGATTTTTTTTGATCGACTCGGAATGAATGGTACCGTCTGGCAGTGGCGGATTATGCGTTGGGAAAGATATTGGAAAGCTTTTTGGCGCGGTGGATCCGATACCAGCCTGCTGTCACTCAGTCGCGGGCTCATCTATATCAATCTGATTCTCTTCGTTCTGATGATTGTCAAGGCGCTCGCCGCCGGCCATGGCCCCGGATCGCTCCTCTCCCCGTCAACCCGGTTACTGATTCATTCGGGTGCCCAGTACTGGCCATTTGTTATCTATGAGAATGAATGGTGGCGGTGCATTACCTACGCATATACCCATGGCGGCTTGATCCATCTTGCCTTCAACATGATGGTTCTTTACCAGGTTGGGCCTTTGATCGAGGGTGAAATCGGACCAGCCCGTTTTTTTATTCTCTATACTCTCGCCGCCCTGACGGCGACGGCCGCCGGCTATCTCTGGCATCCGATGGTTCCGGTTGTCGGCGCCTCCGGATCACTTTTCGGCCTGATCGGTTTTGCGGTCGTCTATTACCACCGGATAGGTCCGGCCGGGCATGAGCTGAGAAATTTCATGTTCCGCTGGGCCGTATTTGCTTTTATTTTCGGTATCGTAGTTGGCGCCGATAACGCGGCTCATCTCGGAGGCGCCATTTGCGGAGCGTTACTCGGGATGTTCCTGCCCCTCGGTATCCGGGGTCGACAGAAGATGAAATTGCTGTTCAATTCTCTGGCCGGGGCAGCGCTTGCGGCCACCGTAGCCAGTCTCGCATTTATGATCGGGAGCTGGTTTATTTAAAGCGGATTTAAACTAATGGCAAAAAGCAAGGTGCCGGTTACGGCGGCGATCCGGTTTCTCAGGCAGCACGGCATCCCCTATTCCGATCATCTCTATTCCTACGAAGAAAAGGGAGGGACTTCTGTATCGGCGCGCGAACTCGGCGTCAACGAGCATGCTGTTATAAAAACCCTGATCATGGAAGATGAAAATCGCCACCCGCTGATCGTTCTAATGCACGGCGATTGTGAGGTTTCGACAAAGCAACTTGCCCGGGCAATCGGCTGCAAGCAGGTCACCCCCTGTGACCCGGATTCGGCGCAGAAACACAGCGGATATCAGGTCGGTGGCACGTCACCGTTTGGAACCAGAAAGAAATTGCCGATTTATGCCGAAGAATCGATATTTAATCTCGAAAAGATTTTTATCAACGGTGGCAAACGTGGCTACCTTGTGGGCATAGAACCGCATGGCCTCGATAACGCGCTACCGATTACAAAGGTAAATGTCGGAATCTGAATACCACTGACGGAGGAACTTCTCATGAACGACAGTGCAGCCAAGGCCGCCGAAGCGATTCGCAAAGCCCGGGCAATGGTCATTACCACCGGCGCCGGCATGGGTGTCGATTCGGGCCTGCCAGACTTTCGTGGAGATCAAGGCTTCTGGAATGCCTATCCGATGTATGAACGACTCGGGATTAATTTTATCGGTGCGGCAAATCCGGCACATTTTTCCCGGGACCCTGAATTCGGGTGGGGATTTTACGGACACCGGACCAATCTTTACCGACAGACCGTTCCGCATGAAGGTTTTTACATGCTTCAGAACTGGGCCGAAGATTTCGATTTTGAAAGTTTCATCGTCACCTCCAACGTTGATGGTCAGTTCCAGAAAGCAGGTTTTCGTGAGGATCAGATTCTCGAAGTCCACGGTTCCATTCATCATCTGCAGTGCCTCGCACCCTGCTCGACCGATATCTGGAATAATGAAGAGGAGATTCCGGTTAACTTTGACACGATGCGGGCCGAACATGTCCCGGTCTGCCCCAAGTGCAACGGAACAGCCCGGCCCAATATCCTGATGTTCGGCGACTTCTCATGGATCTCGAGCCGTACGCACGGACAGGAGATGCGATTCGATATGTTTCTTGAACAACACCGCAACGAACCAGTGGTAGTTATCGAAATGGGGGCCGGCACCGCCATTCCGACCATCCGGCACATGAGTGAGCAACTCGGTGATCGACTTGACGCCACGGTTGTTCGGATCAATCCCCGCGAATCTCATATTGAACAACCACACATCTCCCTGGAATACGGCGCTCTGGATGGACTTCGGCAGATCGAAGCGCAACTCCAGAGTTGATTTCAGCCAAGGCCCTCGTGCAATGACGCTTTCAGCGCTCCAGACTGACCTTTACCAACTGACCATGCTGGCGGGATATTATGAGCATGGCCTGTATGAGCAGCCGGCAACCTTTGAACTTTTTTTCAGAAGACACCCTTTCGAAGGGAACTATGCCGTTTTTGCCGGTCTGCAGCCGGCCCTCGATTATCTCAAAACCCTTCAATTCGGCACGAAGGAACTTCTCTGGCTTCAACAACTCGGCCTTTTCAAATCTGATTTTCTGAACGAACTGTCGAAATTCCGATTTACCGGCACTGTAATCGCTCCGGCCGAAGGGACTGTTGTCTTTGCCAATGAGCCACTACTCACAATAGAAGGAACACTGGCTGAAACCCAGTTCGTCGAAACCGCGTTGCTCAACATCATCAACTTCCAGACCCTCGCTGCGACCAAGGCGGCCCGCATCTGCCATGCTGCCGGCACAGCCGAGGTTATTGAATTCGGACTGCGCCGTGCCCAGGGACCGGATGGCGCTCTCAGCCTGGCCCGAGCCGCAGCGATAGGTGGAGTCACCAGCACCAGTAACCTGGAGGCAGGTTACTGTTTCAACCTGCCGGTCAGAGGCACTCATGCCCACAGCTGGGTCATGGCATTTGATGACGAATTGAGTGCCTTCAGGGCTTATGCAGCATCATTCCCCGACACCTGCATTCTCCTCGTCGACACTTACGACACCCTTGAAAGCGGCCTGCCGAATGCCCTGCTCGTCGCATCGGAATTACGTGAGCGTGGTCATGAGCTCGCGGGCGTTCGCCTGGATTCCGGAAATATTGCCAAACTGAGCCGTAAGGCCAGGCAGATGTTTGATCAAGCCGGTTTCCCGGAGGTTAAAATCGTCGCCTCGAATGAGCTTGACGAGTATGAAATTGAACGCATCCGCCAGGCCGGAGGCTGTATCGATATCTACGGCGTCGGCACGCGGTTGGCGACTTGTGCCGGCCCCGGTGGCGGCGCCCTTGGTGGAGTATACAAGCTGGTTGAACTCGGTGGTCACCCGCGGTTCAAAACGACCAGCGACCCCGGCAAAAGCACATGGCCCGGAAAAAAAGAAATCTGGCGGGCAACTGACCAGAATAATCTTTTTGCCACCGACATTCTGACAGCCTGTGCAGAGGAACCGACGGCCCCTGAAAAAGCAGCTCATTCAGGCACCCAATCGCCACATTTCGAATTCAACAAACTGTGTCAAATCGTCATGCAGGGTGGACAACAAACCGTACCGGCCATCAAACTGGAAGAGATGGCCGCGCATTGCACGACACAGCTGAATCGACTGCAAGACCGACACAAAAAGACCTCTGAGGGGGCTCCCTATCCGGTTCGGCTCTCTCCAAAACTGGTTGAGCTTAGAAACAGACATGGCAAAGAGCATCTGATCAAGCCCTAAAGCTTTACAAGATTGAGTAATCAAAGTTATTATGTCACGTAAACCAACTTCAACTAATTACATTTCATGGCATACGCAGTTATTAAAAGATATGGGCATTCTCTCTTTAACGGGGGATATGAGTGGAATGGCAAGGTTCTCAAACCCTACGGGAAATCCTCATCTGCCGGCTGGGAGTTCAACGGCTCGCAACTCAAACCGCATGGCCAGTCAATGAACAAGGGTTTTGAATGGAACGGCAAAGTTCTCAAACCGCATGGTCGCTCTGCTCTTTCCGGGTATGATTGCTCGACGCACTACATCAAGCCTTACGGACAGTCGAAACAAAAGGGTTGGGAGATCAAGAACAATATCTGTATCCCATTCGGCAAATCAAATAATGATGGCTGGGAGATTCAGGGGAAAATCCCGATGCCACTGATAGCCCTCGTTGTCTTTAACCTGACATGAAAATCAAAGGCCGGGGATAACCCCGGCCTTTCTAACGTGGACAAGAGGTCCTGTCCACGCCCCCCCTTTTATGTACGCACCCCACTACGGTAAATGTTGATAAACAAGTGAAACCGGCGAACCGTTCGGCATGATGTTCGGCACGAAAAAAACCCCGGTCTCTTTCTTTTTTAGATAGAACTCGCAAAGATGGCGTGAATGCCCCCGGCAATACATGTTGATGATCGCCTTCCAGACGTTGCTCTGCCGATCACCAAACCGATCGTAAAAGGTACATTCATCAATGAATTCGCAGATCGGTGTTTCTTTTGTCATAGTATTTTCGCTAGACTCAAAGTTCGCGTATCAGCAGAAAAGTCAACACGAACGCAGCCAAAAAAAGAATGCCGACCAATAAATAGGCAAAGAGCATGTTCCCCTCCTGTTGTACTCTTTAGTTGCCGACCATAATAACAGTCATTTCTTACATATTTCTTACATTCTGATTAAAAAACATCTCATAATAAAAAAAGTCCGGTCAATCAGACCGGACTTTCTCTCACAGTGTATTTAAGGTGACGTCGCGTCAAACAACAACCAGATCTTCATCAGCTGCGGTAATATACTTCAGCCCATCCTCTGCGACCCAGAAAGTGTTCTCGATACCGATGGCACCGACGCAAGGATAAACCACCTTCGGTTCAAAAGCAAAAACCATATTCCGGAGCAATTCATTATCGTCAAAACCGCGTGCAATAAACGGATATTCATCAAGTTCGATGCCTACGCCATGACCGATAAATGAAACCCGCTCGCCTTCGGCTCCCATGAAATGATTTCCATATCCGAGTTCCGCCGCCATTTCGTAGCACGAATCATAAACTTTTCCCCAGGTCGTACCCGGCACCGCAATTGAAATCGCATGAGCCTGGATCTGTTTCATATCTTCGAACGCACGGACCAGCTCATCCGAAAGGCCGCCGACACAAAACATTCGGGTCTGATCGACAATATAACCATCAAAAACGCCACCGATATCGATAACAATCGGTTCATTGGCCTTGATTGTTTTGTAGCTGGCGCCCTGGGGAAAAGACGGGTTGACGCCCATGCCGCCGAGAGGCGTATCCGAGTAGGTCGGGACGGCACTGTCCGGCCCTGAGAAAATGTGCCCATAAAACAGTTCACTGTTGAATCCGCGCATACGGATCATCCCCTGGTGACCGGCCTTGCGCATTTCGTATTCAAGTTCAGCGGCGACTTCAAAGTCGGTGACCCCTTCACGAATCACCTCCCGGGCACGTCTGTGGGCACGCCCGACGAGCAAGGAGGCATCCTTGAGAATTGAAAGTTCATACTCCGACTTGACGGCTCTGACGGTACGGATCAGGTGCGAAGCATCGACCATCTCGCAACCCGGAAAAACCCTGGCAAAACGGTTATAGGTTGCGACCGGCAAAACATCAAACTCCATACCGGCGCGGGACGGCACCGGATAGTTATGGTCGGCGAGTATACCGGTGATCTCTTTCGGGCTCTTTAACGGAACAACATGCTTCAGCCCAGACTCCATCCGGGCCCGGCCATGGTCTTTACGAACCATGTAAATCGGTTCATTTTCCACCGGGATATAGAGCAGGCCCTGCTGAATTGATCCGGTGAAATAAAAAAGATCAGCATTCTGTATAATCAGGATGGCTTCAACTCCGGTTGACTGCATTTCCTCTTGCAGTTTACTTATCCGTGACGTCAGTTCGGTTGCAGGTGTTATCCTCATCAGAATTTCTCCGTCGGCGAGCACGAATAACGGTCAACATCCGACCATCCATGCTAACTATTTGTTTATTTTATATATTTTTGACTATCACAGGGAAGTTACTGGAGTCAACTCTATTCCTTTTTTCGATTAAGTAAACATGAGAATCTACACATCTTTCATTATCGCCTGAACCATAATCATGAGTGATCAGGTTGTGCTTTTTTTTTAGGCAAGATGATAAAGAGCCCCTTATCAGCAGAAGTTTATCCGGCAAAGTCCAGGTTTTCCACATCTCTTTCCACAGAAAATGTGGACATCAGCGGGACAAAAAAGGCACATCTCCTGGATGTTTCGATGAGACGCACGATATTCAATTCCCGACCCCGCCTGAACAGCAACTCAAACCGTCATCGTCGGCAACAGACAATCCGTGTGACTGGTAAGTTGCCCCTTACAATCGATACTTTTCCTTGTTAGCAATTATCCCTTTTTCTGAAATACAATAGACAGGACCGACCGGGATACTCCCGGCCGGTCCTTTTCCTGCTGACGTATATTTCTACTTCACATCCTGCTGGTACCGATCCTTGTAATACTTCTTCATTTCCTGGACGCGTTTCGGATCAAACCCTTTAACAAACCACTCATGCTCCTTGCGCCCTTCAATGTAGGTCTTGATAATCCTGTCGTAAACTTCCGGCTTGCCAGCTTCCTTGCAGACCTTCTTCGCCTCCGGCAAGAGACCGGTATAGAAATGCTTGGCAACATCATAAATCCCGTGCCACCAGGCGTAGTCGGGTCCACTCATCGCCGCACCGTGACGGGCGCGTCGACCTTCGTGATGCCACAGTTCCCAATAGATCCAGTCGATCTTGTCGTCGAAATTGTCGGTGCTGATCACTCCCTCGTCCATCAGGATCTGACGAATCTCCCTGGCCGGGATAGCGAACTTGTCATTGTAGAGACCGACAAAGCTGTCGAGCTGCTTGTAGAAACCATCAACGAAAGGCTGACCATGGCAGGCCGAGCAGACGTCCTGCATGTCGGCCAGCTTCTTCTCCCAGTCAGCTGTCCGCTTCGAGACCGGGGCCCGCAGGTTCCAGGAGACGCGGGTTCCGACATCATGAGTGGTCGGCTGGTTTTCGGTAGCGCTCATATGGCAGGTCGCGCAGGTCGGAGCATCGTAATAATCGACACCGGCAATCCACTTCGGCTGATCCATATTAAGTTCATCCTTGAAGGCATGATAAAGAATGCCGTGTTTCGACTCTTCGTAGACCTCCTTCTGCGGATGATCGGGTCCGATATGACACTTGCCGCAGGTTTCCGGCTGACGCGCCTGCTCCTTGCTGAAACGATGCCGCGTATGGCAGGCCGAACAGGTTCCCTTGGAGCCATCCGGATTAACACGACCGATGCCGGTATTCGGCCAGGTGTTGGTATCAAGCGTTCCATCGTCGTTGACCTTGACGATCGAGCCATGACATTGACGGCAACCGACCGCAACGGCCGGCTCACCACCGATGGTCTGGCCGAGAATTCCGTCCTTGGTGTTGAGGATGTCACCCGCCTTGGCATGGTGGCTGGCCTCCTGTTCAGCTGACTCGCGCGGGTGGCAGGTCGCGCAGTCTTTCGGCGATACGATAATGGCGATCGTGTAACCATTATGCTTCATCGCATCCTTGTCTTTTTTGTTTGCCTTGTGGCACTCATAGCAGCCGACTCCGGCATTCCAGTGCGCACTGTCTTCCCACTGTTTGACCAGACCACGCATATCGGTATGACATTCGATACACTCCCGGGTCTCCTTGGAAAACCGCGGATCGGATGCCGACGCTGTCAGCGGCAGAACAATCAGGCCGATAACCAGCGCCAACAAAACAAATACCCTCTTCCTCATGATTTGCCTCCTCTTTCCTATATGACCGTCTCGGTCGTTGTCGTGTGGCAGGGTGCCGGGTAGAAACCACCCCTTATTTATTCAAGAACATGAATACAGAGATAAAAATATTGAATGAAGATTTTTCCAGATTTAACCAGAAAAAGGAGGAAAGACAATTGACGTAAGTCAAATTCGAAATAAAAAAACCTCCAGAGTTGGAGGTTTGGAATGGACGCCTCTTTTGCTAAGCTGCTAACCGTAAACCGGAAACGCAATAATGATATTGGTATACTCTCCTTCTTCACTCTCAACTTTTATCTGGCCATCATGAATCTTGACGATGCTTTCGATGATGCTCAAACCAAGTCCGGTCCCGACCCCGGCCTCCTTGGTGGTGTAAAATGCTCCGAAAATTTCTGGCAGAACATCGGCAGGGATTCCTTCGCCGTAATCTTTTACCGCCAACGAGATATATGGCTTGCCTTTTTCCATCAATGTATCGACATTGATTTCAATAATTTTCTCCGGCGAAGGAGATGGATACTTCTTGTTCAATGCATATTGGGCGTTATTGATCAAATTGAGCAGAACCTGTTCCATCTGCTGGGCATTACAATGCAGCACAGGGACATCGTTCGCGATAGAGACATTGACTGTTATTCCGTCCTGTTCAAGTTTTTTACTCAAAAGCGAAAGAGGGATATCGATAATTGACCGTATGTCATGCGGTTGATGCTCACCCTCTTCCTTTCGGGAGAAGGAAAGCAGCTTGCTGACGATGTTTGCGATCCTTTCCCCTTCATTGATAATCCGATTCGACAGATCTTCTTCCCGGGTTCCCTGATCTGCTTTATTGAGAATCATTTGTGCATAGTTGATAACGCCGCTGATCGGATTGTTGATTTCATGGGCGACACCGGCGGAGAGTTCCCCGAGCGTTGCCAGTTGTGATGCCCTGATCGTCTGTGCTTCCATCTGCTTGCGATCCGCTTCGGCCTGGATACGATCGGAGATATCGACAAAGACACAGTTGGTATTCTTGAACGTACCATCAGGATGACTGCTTATACACCCGCCAAGGGAGATATCAATATAGTGTCCGTCCTTGTGCCTGATCTTGAAATGGACATCATGAACCCTGCCCGACTCCTTGAAAACCGGGAACTTTTCTGCGAAAACCGGCTGCCAGTCGGGATGGAGAAAATCGCCATAATTTTTACCGATGACTTCATCTTCATCGTAACCGAGGAGCTTCAACCAGGCGGGATTGACTTCAATGAAACGGCCTTCAGCATCAAGGGAGTGATAAGGCAGGGGAGACTCATCATACAGGGTACGGAATTTCTCCTCGCTGGCGATGATCTGAGCTTCAATTTCCTTACGTTGCGTTATATCCTGGGTCAAGCCGACAGCGCCTTCAATATTGCCATCATTATCATAGATAAAATCGGCTTTTTCCCGAACCCATTTCACTTCGTCATCGATGAGCAGCCGATGTTCAATATCGTACGGAACGCCGTCAAGTGCCTTTTTCCATTCCCGGTCAACTAACGCCCGGTCATCAGGGTGGACTTTCTCGAGAAACTTTTGATAATCGACTACAGTTCCTGGCGCGACGCCAAAAATGCGGCAGTTTTCATCGGACCACTCGAGGACATTGTTTTTAAGATCAAGTTCCCAGCCACCTATTTGACCGAGTTCCTGGACCTTCTAGAATCCGAGCTTCTTCCTCGAGAGTTCGGATTCTGTATATAATTATTGTTGCAGTGCCCTTTCGGTCTGTTTGAATTGACGATTGATCGTTAAACGGGCCAGAAAAATTCCGAAGAGACCGAGGGCCCAGACTCCGGAATGATAAACAACCTGGTTTTCAACATCTTTATTATGGATTGCCAGGTAGGGTTCTATCGGCACGGAAACCGAAATTCCACCCCGCAGATCACCAACCTCGTACCCCTGGGATCGGTGACACTTCAGGCAGGTGGGCTCAACCCACATCGGATACATCGTGCGGAGATGCTTTTCTCCTTCGAGCAAAGCAACAGTTTCAATCGATTTTTTACCATTTTGCAGAGACTGGAGCGCCGTGGTTTCCCAGGGGTCGGCCTTGTTATACGGGGCGATCGGATTGAGGCTGGTGATATGCCCCCTTACACCATATTGCTCTTTACCAAGAGCATACACCTGGCGGGTCATATAGGCAGGATTGATCAAGGTGAGGAGCCGGCCCGAAGGGGTTTCAATATCGCGTTCGGGGATGTCTTTCAGAAATGGATTTGGCGGGGTTTTTTCGGTAGCCGGGGCATATACGCCGCCGTGGCCGGCAGCCCAACGTCTATAGACAAGATCCTTGTTATAACTGGATCGGGCTTCGATCCGGGCATGTTCAATAACCGCGCTGTAATTGCTGGCTATTTCATACCAGGCATATCCGCCAACGATCACGGTCCAGAACACTCCGGCGAAAAGCCATAAAAGATTATTCCGTTTAGCCATAAAGCTCACGATTCATGATGCGGGTATGTATGTTGCGGATGAACCTCCTGAACACAATTCCAAGGGAAAAAAGTAAAATATTCGGAAACTTACAGGTCAATCTACGTCAAGCTATTAATTTAGTCAAATACATTAATAAAACCGTACCTTGTAGACCTGCTTCAGGGACATGAAGTCCCTGACCAGTTTATTCCGCACATCAGGACCGGACTGGGCAATGACAAAATTGTAGACGATTTCGCCTTCCTTGCGATCTTTCTCGAAACCGAAGTTAACAATTCGCAGTCTCCGCTCTTCGAGAAACTGTTCAAGAACCGGCAGGCATTTTTCATCGTATGCGCAGTGGACCCGCAAGGACCGATAGCGTTCTTTTCTGATCTTTTTTTCTACCCGCTTGAGCAGCAACAAGCTGAACAGGGCAATACCGGTGACCACAAGAGCCGGGAAATAAAAGCCGGCGCCGACCGCCATGCCAATTCCGGCCGATACCCAGAGGCAGGCGGCAGTGGTCAGGCCGCGAACCGCATGGCCTTCCTTGATGATTGCGCCAGCGCCGAGAAAGCCGATTCCGGATACGATCTGGGCAGCAATACGGGCCGGATCAAGACGGAGAACGGAATCACTCGCGAGATTGGCATATTTGAAATAATAGACTTCCGATACGATAATCATCAGGCAGGCGCCGAGGGTTACCAGCAGGTGGGTTCTGAAGCCGGCCGGCCGGCCATGCACTTCACGTTCAAAACCGATCAGGCCGCCAAGCAGAGCTGCGAGCAGCAGCTTGAAGGCAATCGCCAACTCGCTATAATCAGTGTAGAACGGATCGAGCCATTCCATGAGCTATCCTCCGCAGTCTTCGGTCTCCCCACGCAGGGTCTTCAGGGCATGCGGCAAGGCCGGAAGAATCGCTTCAAGATTTTCTCGGGCAGCCTTCTCACTGCCCGGCAGATTAACAATCAACGTTTGTCCGATAATTCCGGCCACCCCGCGCGACAGCATGGCGTGTACTGTTTTTGCCATCCCCGCTGCCCGCATCGCCTCGGCGATACCCGGCGTCTCTTTTTCGATGACATCGAGCGTCGCCTCTGGCGTGACATCCCGCGGCGCAAACCCGGTGCCGCCAGTCGTCAGGATCAGGTCGAGCCCCTGCTTCGACCATTGGCGGAGAGCCTCGCTGATTTTACCGCGCTCATCCGGCAATATCTGATATTCGACCACCTCACCAACATCGGCAATCAGCTGGCGAATCACCTGGCTGCTGGTATCGATCCGTTCGCCAACCGAGCCCTTGTCGGAAAGGGTTAAAATTCCGACCTTATACTTCACACATTCGTCCATTCTACCTTCCGCCGGAACTCATGTCACAATCCGGACCACATCACCTGTTACAACCTCACCACCCTGCCGGACAACGGCGAATATCCCTTCACGCGGCATCACACAGTCACCCGCCTGAAAGTAGATTTCACAACGTTGATGGCAGACCTTGCCAATCCTGGTGATTTCGAGATCGATGGATGATCCGACCAGCAGATGGGTCCCCACCGGAAGAGAACAGAGATCGAGCCCCTCGACAGCGAGGTTTTCCGCAAAGTCGCCCGGGCCGACATCAAGACCGGCCGCCCTCATTTTATCGATGCTTTCAAGGGCCAGCAGCGAAATCTGGCGATCACCGGGGCCGGCGTGAGCATCCCCCTCGATTCCGTGATCTTCGAGCAGACGGGCCTGTCCAACGTCCCGCTTTTTCATCCCTTTACTCATGCTGACGCAAACGGCAACAACCCGACCTGTTACCGACATGGCCTAACCACCCTTCTTCTCTTTGACCATGACCATGCGCCGGGCATTATTGACGATAGCGGCAGGCAGGTCCTTACTCTTGGCAATAGCCTTGATATCCTTATCGTTGAAAACGCTCATCAGGCGCAATGCCTTGTTCAGAGGAGTCCGTGGATGCATTGCCAATGCTTTTTTCATTTCGTAGGATTTAAGCCAATCCTTATTCAATAAAATAATCCGAATCAATTCATCACTGGTTGTTTTCTGCTTCGCCAGGGCCAGAACTTCACCATCGGTAATTCTCGGGTTATTCAGTGCTGCCGACGAAACCAGTTTATTTGGGTCCCGCAGAAAAATGGTGCGCCATTCCTTGTCACCGGTCAGCGCCATCTTTATTTTTTCCGAGACACCCAGTTCGAGCGCCTGTTGATACTTGGAGAGCCGCTCTTCCTCGACCTCTTCAATTTCGCCTGGGGTTTCGGTATCGGCTTTATCGGCTTGCACAGTTGTTTCGTCTGGGACAAGCGCCTCCGGCTCCTCGTCAATCAGGGCCGGAGCCTCTTCTTCGACCCAGCCGAACCGGAACTTGAGGGCCTTGTCAGCGTGGGGATTTTTCAGGATCGCATCAACAATTTTAGGTTCTTCAGAGATTCTCCGGGCATTGTTCGCGATCATCGACAACATCGGCTCGCGACAGCGCGCCGCACAGAACACAAGCGTCTCGTTTGCCATTGCCGGATTCTGCAGTAGCGCTTCGAGAATATCGTTGCTCTTGTAACGTTCACGCGTAATAAAATGAAGCAGATGCGGATGGGTTGAGCTGTTTGAAACAACCGGCCCGAGAACCGAGACCGGAAGCTCTTTAAGGGTTGCAACGGCGAGGCTCTTCAATTCGGAGTCCTTGCCGTTGGCAAAAAAGAACAGCACGGTGACCAGATCATTAGCAGCAAGCGGCAAAGCTCCCTTTGCTGCCGACATCTGCATATCGCGGGGAGCTTCCTTGCCAACAATACGCGCGGCCTGGGCTGAGACCTTGACCCGCACGGTGGTAGAACTACTGCTCATAATCAATCCTGCAGAAAAAAGAGTTACCGATTCTTGTAAAGTTGTGCTTCAACGCCCCTGGTCGCGACCTGCCGTGCAGCAGCCGTCGCCTCATCAGCGTTGGCAAAGGAACCGAATGTCACTCGTTGCAGGGTTTTCGTCACTTCAACCGGCTCTTCGGTAACCGTAATTCCATTCCGGTAGAGCTTATCGGCAAAACGGCGAGCCTGGTCGAGAACCAGGTACGACCCGACATACACCGTTTCCATATTGCCCTTACGGATGCTGAACACATCCGAAGCGTGGCGGCGCACCTCTGCCATTTTGCTTGCGGCCATCGATTCGGTAAAAGTTCCAAGCTTGAGACGGGTCATTTTCACCTTCCGCTTCACCGGTGTCAACTCCGGTTCATAGCCGAGGGCCCTGATTTTTTTACTCACACTCCTGACACTTGATTCGAGCAGGAAGGTTCCGGCCGTCAGACTGTAAGCCCCGCCGACTGAAGCAACTTTCGGCTTCGGCATATCCGGTTTCTGAAAAACCTTCTCATGTGCTGGTGGGACCTTGGCCGGTTCTTCTTTGGCCTGATCCTTGGATGGCACGTCCTGCTGGGCCGTCTCAACCGGCTTGGCCACAGGTTTTTTCTCGGATTTGACCGGCTCCTTGACAGCGACCTCCGCCGGTGCCGGTTCCGCTGCCGATTCAGCTTTGGCCGGTTTCTTCACCGGTATCGCAGCCGGCTGCTTGATCGGCTTGGGCGGCAATGAGACCGCTTTCTTCTTGAGCTTGACCACCTCTTTCGATGGTGCCGCCGGACCATCATCGACAGGCATCATCAGGTAATAATAGGCGCCGCCGGCAATAGCGACCAGCAGAAGCAGCAAAACCAGCAGACGACTGCGGGAACCGCCCCGGCCTTTTTTCTTCGGCTCTTCCTCTTCATACCACTCCTCGGAATCGCTATCCTGTTCATCAAATGTGAAATCATCCTGGTCAGCCATAGATCACCATTTCTTATAGTTTTGATTAAATTTATTCTTCCTTGTTCAATTCGGCAAGAATTTTATCAACCATGTGCGCTGGAACTTCAGCATAATGATAGAATCCCATCGTAAACATGCCGCGGTCAGACGTCATTGACCTGAGTTCGGGTGCATATTTCAAAACCTCGGACATCGGGACCTTGACATTAACCACCTGAGTCGCCCCCTGAGGGTCCATGCCGAGGACTTTCCCCCGACGTGAATTCATATCACCGATAACATCGCCGACACATTCATCCGGTACCGTTATCTCCATATGCATAACCGGCTCAAGCAATACCGGCGAAGCCTGCTCCATGGCCCGCTTGAAACCCATTGATCCGGCAATTTTGAATGCCATCTCGTTTGAGTCAACAGCATGATGTTGGCCATCGTAAAGGGTGACCCGAACATCCTGAACCGGGAAGCCGGCGAGGATACCCTTCTGCATCGACTCCTGGATCCCTTTATCAACAGCAGGAATAAACTGTCGCGGAACAACACCACCGACAATCTTGTCAACAAACTCGTAACCTTCGCCACGCGGCAACGGCTCTATCTCGAGATGGACATCGGCAAATTGCCCCTTGCCGCCTGACTGCTTCTTGTGGCGGTAGTGTTGCTGGACCTTTTTACGGAGCGCTTCACGGTAGGGGACTTTCGGCTCATTAAGGATGACCTCAACCCCGAATTTCTGCTTGAGCTTGGCAATAGTGACCTCGACATGGACCTGCCCCATACCGGAGATGATCATTTCCTTGGTCTCTTCGTCACGGACAACCTTGATGCAGGGGTCCTCTTCCATCAGCCGCTTCAATGAGCTGTGGATTTTGTCTTCATCGCCCTTGCTCTTTGCTTCAAGAGCAAAGGAAATTACCGGCTCAGGGTTCGGCGGGGCTTCAAAAACAACCGGCTTGCCGGAATCGCAGAGGGTATCACCCGTGACCGTCTCTTTCAGCTTGGCAACGGCGACAACATCACCGACACTCGCCTCACTGACCGGCTTCTGCTTTTTCCCTTCAAGCTTGAGAATCTGGCCAAACTTCTCATTGGTTTCCTTGTTGGCGTTATAAAAGCTGTCGCCTTTGAGGGTCCCTGATACAACGCGGAAAACGGTCAGTTTGCCGGTGTAGGGATCGGCGATGGTTTTGAATACAATCGCTGAAAACGGGTCGTCGGCCACAGGCTTGCGCTCGATTTCTTCGCCGGTCTTCGGATCGGTCCCGATCTTGACCGCCCGCTCGGCTGGCGACGGAAGACAGGAAATGATCGTATCGAGCAGCAAGTGGGTGCCGCAGTTGGCGGTTGCGCTGCCGCAAATAACCGGCGTAAAGATGCCTTCTTTGGTCCCCTGGTGCAGCCCATCAAAGATATCCTCATCAGTGAGGCTGTCTTCCTCGAGGTACTTCTCCATCAGCTCATCATTGGCCTCAGCCACCGCTTCGACCATCTGGAAACGCATTTCTTGCGCTTCCTCCATGAGATCATCCGGGATTTCAGCTTCCTCGAAGGTACCCTTGCCGTCAAAAGAGAAGAGCCGTGCTTTCATCCGGACCAGGTCGATGATCCCCTTGAAGTTCTCTTCGCTGCCGATCGGCATGCTGAGTACAGCAGCGCGGGTCCCGAGAGTCTCCTCCATTTCGCTGATCGCTTTGGCAAAATCAGCCCGTTCGCGGTCCATCTTGTTGACAAATGCGATCCGTGGCACATGAAACTCTTCGGCCCATTTCCAGATCATGCTCGACTGGGCCTTGACACCTTCGACCGCCGAGACAACCAGAACCATACCACCCATCGCCGCCATGCAAAGACGGGTATCATGCAGAAAATTCGTATATCCGGGGGTATCGATCAGGGTAATGCCGTGATTCTTCCACTCAGCATGGTGCAGGCTGGAGCTGATCGTAATCTTGCGTTTGCTTTCTTCTTCATCATAGTCGAAGTTCGAATTGCCTTCGTCTACACTGCCGAGACGTTCGGTCATTCCCGAGGAGAACAGAACTGCTTCAGCCAGCGAAGTCTTACCTGCATCGCCCTGGCCGACAAACCCTACATTACGAAGATTAACGGTATCGATCTTTCCCATTGTTGCTCCTTTCGATTACATCCGTATTTTATTGGTCGACGCATATTTGTCGACATGTAAATTGAAGGAAATCAGGGGCTCAATAAACATTGAAAAAGGTTCAGTATTTTATCATCACGCTCGAGGACTGTCAAAGCTCAGTCTCGGTTGCGGGCATGAATTATTCGCAACCCCTCCAGCGTCAGATTCGGCTCAACCCGGTCAATTGTTTCCGACTCTCCGGCCAGCACCGGGGCGAGGCCGCCGGTCGCGACAACCCGGGGAGATCCGGATCTCTCTTCGCGCATCCGGCCGACGATGCCATCGACCAGTCCGACATATCCGTAAAAAAGGCCGGCCTGGATGCTGTTAACCGTATTTTTTGCGACAACCTGCGGCGGACAGGTCAATTCGACCCGCGGCAGCTTACTGGCGCGATCAAAAAGGGCTTCGGCCGAAACCGAAAGACCCGGAGCAATCGCCCCGCCGAGGTATTCCCCTTTTTCGGAAACATAGTCAAAAGTCGTCGCCGTTCCGAAGTCAACCACGATCAGACTCGATTTAATCATCTCGAAAGCGGCGACGGAATTAACGATCCGGTCGGCACCAACCTCTTTCGGATTATCGTAGAGTATCGGCATTCCGGTCTTGGTACCGGGACCGACAATCAGCGGCTTCTGCTTGAAGTAGCAGGCACAAAGGCCCTCGAAGGTGTTGATCATCGGCGGCACGACGCAAGATATGATTACGCCATCAATATCGGTAAAGTGCAACTGCGACAGTCCGAACAGTTCGTGAATCAACATGGCATATTCATCAACCGTACGATTTTCATCGGTGTTGAGCCGCCAGTCGCGCCTTAGCGTTTCCCCCTGATATAGCCCGAGAACGGTGTTGGTATTGCCGACATCGATAACCAGTAGCATATTTGCTTAATCCTTATCCATCAGTTTGACATCACCGGCCAGAACCCGCTCCTGGCTGCCGCTCGCCAGCCGCAGCAGCAGGGCGCCAGTTTCATCGAGCCCGGTGACCGTACCGGAGACCCGGCTATGCTGATAATCAACTTCGACCTTGCGCCCGATCATCTGGCACCGCCCTTCCCAGGCAGCGAGAATCGGACTGAATCCCGATTCCAGGTAAAGACGATAAAGCCGATCGGTGCTGCGCAACAGAGAGCGAGTAAAATCAAGACGTGAAATCACACGCACCCCTTCAATCAGCAGCGACGTTGCCGGTGTTCTTAAATCCGTCGGAAACAGTTCCGGCGGCATATTCAGATTAACGCCGATTCCGAGAATCATGAAGTGAATCTGTTCGGTCTCGGCGTTCAGTTCGTTAAGCAGGCCGGCCACCTTTTTGCCGTTGAGCAGGACATCATTCGGCCACTTCAGCTGCGGCTGGAAATCTGCGCACGTCTCGATCGCCTCGGCCACTGCTACGGCCGTCAGAAAGGTGAGCTGCGTGGCCTGGGGTAACTCGATCGAAGGACGCAGAATAATCGACAGGTACAGATTAATACCGGCCGGTGAAACCCAGAACCGACCCAACCGCCCTTTTCCACTGGTCTGCTGATCGGCAATAACGACCGTGCCCTGCTCCGCACCCTGTTCGGCCAGAACCCGGGCCTGCAGATTGGTCGAGTCGGTCTTCTCCAGGAAAATTACATCCAGACCAACGATGTCGGTACCCAGACCGGTTTTGACTTCAGAGGGGATCAACGTATCGGGGGTCGCACGCAGGGCATACCCCTTTGAGGGAACGGCTTCAATGTCGTAACCGAGTTCGCGCAACTGACCTATCTGTTTCCAGACAGCGGTTCGCGAGATCCCGAGATCACGACAGATCTCTTCTCCCGACAGATAACCGTCGGAACGGCTACGGAACAGTTCCAGTATGCGGACCCGACTCGAAGACATCTCAGGAATCGAACAACATTGAAATATCAACGGCCGGGCTGGAATGAGTCAGGGCACCGACCGAAATCAGGTCAACACCGGTTTCGGCAATCGCCCGCACGGTGTCAAGATTGATCCCGCCGGATGCCTCGGCCAGGGCCCGGCCATCAATCAGGGCGATCGCCTCTTCCATCTGCCTGAGCCCCATATTATAGAGCATGATGATATCGGCCCCGGCATCAAGGGCCTCGGCAACCTCATCCCGGCTCGTCGTTTCAATTTCAATCTTCAGAGTATGGGGAATTTGTCGCCGGGCGCTGGTAATCGCGGCGGTGATTCCGCCAGCGGCACGAATATGATTCTCCTTGATCAGAACACCGTCATAGAGGGCGGTGCGATGATTGGTGCCGCCACCGGTTCTGACTGAATACTTGTCCAGCACCCGCAGACCGGGCATCGTTTTCCGGGTATCGACAATGCTTGCCCCCGTCCCTTCAATTTCGGCAACGAACTTCGATGTCAGAGTCGCGATTCCGCTCATTCGCTGCAGCAGATTGAGTGCCACCCGCTCGCCCTGAAGCAGGGCCGTCGATGCTCCCTTGATCCAGGCAAGCACATCTCCCCGCTTGACCATCTGTCCGTCTTCAACCAGAGCCTCAAATGAAACGTCCGGATCAATGGTCCTGAAAACTTCAGCGGCGACATCGATGCCGGCCAGAACGAAGTCTTCTTTGGCAACAAGTTCAGCACGGCTTGACGAAGAGGGGGCTATTGTCGCCCGCGTCGTGACATCGCCAATTCCGATATCTTCCTGCAGAGCTGTCCGGATAATCCGTTGTATTTCAAAATCCATTTTATCTCCCTGAAGTCATGAAATAAAAACAAAAACAGAGCAAATTTATACCATGTATACTGATCCTTCAGCAACCTGAAACCCCTTGACAAATCACCGTACAATAATAGAGTAGAAAATGATGTGCGAACCTGCCGGACGGCTATCAATCAACTTCACTTACAACAGGAGGAAAGCGTGAGATATCTGGTGATTCTTGTACTGACTGCGGCACTGACCGTTTCAGGGTGCGTCGGCAAGGCCAAATACGAAGAGAAAGTCAGCGAAGCATCCCAACTTTCGGAAGCGCTGAGGTCGTTGCAGGATGACCATGCTGCCCTGCAGGCGAGACATGCCGTCCTGCAGGAAGATTATAACAATCTGCAAATCAGCAACAAGGCCCTGCAGGAAGACCTGGAGCGCGCCCAGAAAGATATTGCGAGACTTGAGCAGGTCCTTTCCGAAAGAAGTATCGAAGCGGGGGCCGCCATGGCCGAAATGCGCCAGGAGATCGACCGGCTAAAAACCGAAAATCGCAAACTGGAAGCGGCTGTCGAAAGTGAGCGGATTGCGCGTCAGGCCCGTATCGCCAAGATGCAAAGCACTTACAACGAGCTGCTTGACAAGATGGAGGCTGAAATCGAGCGGGGTGAAATAACCATCTCCGAACTCCAGGGAAAGCTGACGGTCAACATGGTCGAAAAGATTCTCTTCCCATCCGGCAGTGCCACAATCAAAAAAGCCGGGCTGAAGGTCCTGGAAAAAGTCGGTGATATCGTCAAAAACGTTGAGGACAAGGATATCCAGGTCGAAGGACACACCGACAATGTGCCGATCAGCAGCCGCCTCCGCGAGATATTCCCGACCAACTGGGAGCTGTCAACTGCCCGGGCGGCAACGGTTGTCCGATTTCTGCGTGACCTCGGAATACCGGGCGAACGCCTTGCGGCGGTCGGATACGGACCCTTCCAGCCGGTTGCGAGCAACGATAACGCCGAAGGAAGAGCCCAGAACCGGCGGATCCAGATTGTCCTGGTCCCCCCGCGTAACCGGGTTGAAAAATCACTTGAATAGAGATTCCGATCAACACTCACCAGGGCGGCCGAAACGGTCGCCTTTTTCATTTAAATAATGACAGAATTTGAATCTTATAATACCCTCAATCACTTGCGAATCGTCGATTCTGTGCGATAGTTGCAAACAGGTTCAGAAAAAACCTTTTATCTAATTAAATCAAGCCCTTTATCCACAAAGAATCATCATTGCGAACCGGAGAGTTAATTGTGCCAACCGGAATACTCATAAGTTTTTTTCAGAATCGCTCCGATGCACGCAAGTGCCTTTGGGCTCTCAATAAAAAGGGCTTTCGTCGAGCCGCTGTTCTGCATCGCTCGAGCGGCGGCAACATCGACATCCTTGACTGCTTCAAGTGGACCCGGATCATCGGGCTTCTGGCCCTCACCTTAGGTTCCGGACTGGTAGCGCTTTTTACCGATATCGGCAAACTTGATCTGCGCTTATTCGGTGAAGACTTGCCACTTCATACACTGATTGTCAGCGGTTCAATAATCGGAATCACCCTTGGACTTGCCTGGCTTAAACGGTCACGTTTCGGTATTGCGACCCGTATTATCGATCAATACGTTCATTCCCTGATGCCGGATGAGGCTGCATTGATCTTACAGGCACCGGTCGATGCGATGAAATCACCGATGGCAATAATTCGCGATAAGAGCGAGACCCTTCCGACAATTTTCATCCTTCATCCAGGTCGCGAACACCGGGGGGCCTCGCGCGATCTCGCCGGCCCTCTCAGCGATGACGAGGTCAGCCGCCGAGCCCGCTTCCAGGGGATTGAACACCAACTACAAAACAAGGATTCCGGTAAATCAGAACTGCTGCATCGGCTGAAAAAAGAAGGTCAATGGTTTCAGGAAATCTGTACCGATCTTACGGAGGCCTGCCGCCTCGAACAGGGTGCTTCACCGGTTGCTGAATGGATCATCGATAACGAATTCCTGGTTGCCAAGGCTGTTCGAGATATTCTCGTCAACCTGCCTAAAAGCTACTACCGTGAACTGCCGGTCCTGACCAGTCACAAACACTGGACCGGCTTTCCCTGCGTTTATGAGCTGGCCAAGGAAATGGTTTTCGACAATGAATCGCGGCTCAATCGTGAAAACATTATTTCCTTCATCAGTTCCTACCAGACACTCAAAAAACTTTCGATTGCCGAACTCTGGGCGGTTCCACAAATGCTCAGAATCGCCCTGATCGAGAGCATTCTCGATCTGGCAATCCGGGTTCACAATGACATGCGCGAGCGCCAGCTCGCAGCCTTCTGGGCAAACCGTTTCATTGCCGCCAACCGGCGCGATTCATCGCAAATATTTTCGATCCTGGCAGAGCTTGATGATCGCCATCCGGAACCAAGCCTTTATTTCGGTTCACAGCTGATCAGCCTGCTCTATGATCAGGCAGCCACCCTGGCACCAGTAGAAAGCTGGCTCGAGCGTAAACTTGGAAAATCTGCCAATGATATCAACTTCAGCGAACAGAACCGCCAGGCCCATGACCAACTGCTGATCGAGGCCGCATTCACCAGTATCCGCCAACTCGTCCAGATCGACTGGCGCGACATCTTCGAAGAATTGAGCTGGGTCGAAAAAATCATGACCACCGATCCGGCTGGTATTTATCCAGCGATGGACTTTCAGACCCGCGACAAATACCGGCAGGTCATCAAACACTATGCACAACGCAGCGGCCGAACCGAAGATGATGTCGCGCGTACGGCCATAGAGCTCGCCCGCTCAACAGAAAGTCACGTCGGAACCCTGCTATTCGGTCCGGGCAAAGCTCGCCTCGATGCGAAACTGGACTGTCGGGAGAACCGGAGCAAACGATTCCGGGCTTTCCTGAGGGCCAACCACTGCGCAGTTTATCTGGGCGGCCTTGGAGCTATCTTCCTGGGCATCTATCTTTTCATGTTCAATATTGCATTGACCAATGAATCGATAGCAGCCCGGTTCGGGTTCGCTATCTTATTGACGATTCCGGTCAGTCAATTGGCTCTCGAAATCCTCAATTACTTCCTGACGCGATTGGTCAGGCCCCGACCGCTCTCGAAAATGGATTTTGAAAAAACAGGGATTCCGGATGAATTCCGGACACTTGTCGTTGTGCCGACCCTTTTGACAAGTGACGGAGCCATCAGAGAAGAAATTGAAAAACTCGAAATCCGCTTCATGGCCAACCGCGACACGAATCTTCGCTTCGGGCTTTTTACCGACTACACAGATTCGACCCTTGAACATAATGAAGAAGATGAAGCACTACTGCAACTCGCACAAAAGAGTATCAATGGATTGAACAGGCGCTACGACACTGACACTTTTTTCCTGTTTCACCGCGAACGCACCTGGAGTAATACGGAGCAAAAATTTATCGGCTGGGAGAGAAAGCGGGGCAAGCTGGAAGAGTTGAATCAGCTGCTCGACGGCAGCAGCCCGGACAGTGCAAACAAGCTCGTCTATGCCGGGAACCCGGAACAACTTGACGGCATCCGTTTTATTATCACCCTGGACAGTGACACCCAGTTGCCGCACGGCACCGCCCGGCGGATGATCGAAACCCTGGCCCATCCACTCAATCAGCCGCAGATTGATGAGTCTGGACAGATCAAACGTGGGACCTACACGATTCTTCAGCCCCGTGTCACCCCGTCGCTGCAAAGCACGAGCAAATCTCCATTCAGCCAGATTTACGCCGATGCCGTCGGCGTCGACCCTTATACACGGGTGGTCTCGGATGTCTACCAGGACCTGAGTGGTGAAGGTTCATACCACGGCAAGGGGATCTATGATGTCAGAGCCTTCAGCCGGATTCTCTCGAATAATTTCCCCGATGAACTGGTCCTGAGTCACGATCTGATTGAAGGCGCACACGTCCGGACGGCACTGGTCAGTGATATCGAACTGTTCGACGACTTCCCCCAGGATTACCTTGGTTTTATTACCAGGCTTCGACGCTGGATTCGCGGAGACTGGCAAATATTCCCCTGGATCTTTCCCTGGGTCCCGAAAAAAGGTGGCGGTTTCAGAAAGAACCCGATTTCGATCTTCAACCGCTGGAAAGTTCTGGACAACCTCAGGCGCAGCCTCCTGCCAACCTTCAACCTTGCCCTGCTGATTGCCGCATGGTTGACATCACAGCAGGCAGCCATGGCCGTTATGATGATGATCGGCCTGCAAATCTTCTTCAACCCCGTATCCCAGATCCTGTCTGCCGTGACAACCCGGAAAGGCATCAGAGGCTTCTCGGTTTCCCTGCACCTCAACCATCTGCAGCGGGCTCTCGCAGAAATAGCTATGCTGCCCCATCAGGCGTGGGTAACATTTGCCGCGATTTTACAAGCCTGGTACCGCCTTTTCATCTCTCATCGCAAACTCCTCGAATGGACAACCGCGTACGCTGCCCAGACAACGGTTCAACGCCGCCGCCGCCTTTTCGCTGCTTCCCTGCTCCTCGCCTCAGCTTCTGCCGTGGCAATCAGTCTGCTCCTGTCTGAGCAGCAACCGGACAACCTTGTACAGGCCAGCCCATGGCTGCTCCTCTGGTTTTTCTCGCCTTTTTTCGGGTGGCTCCTGACAGCCCGGCCAATCGAAAAAAACCAACGCGAGCTTTTACCGGCGAAAGAAATTCTGTTTCTGCGCCGAATCAATCGCCTGACCTGGCGTTTTTTCGCCGACTTTGTTAACGCCGAGACCTCATGGCTGCCGCCTGACAATTACCAGGTGTCGCATCAGGATCAGCTGGCTCTGCGGACCAGCCCGACCAATATCGGTTTTGCCATGCTCAGCACCGTCGCGGCTTGCGACAGCGGATATATCACTCAGGTCGGGACCCTCGATAAACTCGAATCGACCATGCAGTCAATCGAAAAGCTGGAACGCTTCGAAGGCCATCTGTTGAACTGGTATGACATCGGCAACCTCACGCCGCTGGAACCCCGTTATGTATCGACTGTCGACAGCGGCAACTTCCTCGGTGCGCTCTGGACCCTGCAACAGGGGCTCAAAGATCAATTCACCGGTGAAATTATCAGTCGTTCAACTTTTGACGGTCTGCATGATACCGGCCGCATTTTGCTGAGGCGGATTCGTGACGATAATACTCTCAAGCCGATTCGCAGAGACTTGACCGCACTGCTTGAACAACTCGATCGGCCACCACGCAAGACTGTCGACCAGCTGAAACTACTACGTCAGTCGGCCGATGCCGGCAAGAATATCACCAATTCAATACTCGAAATCTATCCTGAGCCGTGTGAGGTCAGTTACTGGTGCAAAGCGCTGGTCACTGAATTCGCAAACTGGTCAGAGATGGCCGATCAGTATCTTTCGTGGATTGAGCTGCTTGGCCAGCAGCAGAGCAAGCTCGCCGAAACCGCGATCAGGAATCTTTCCGAGATCAACGAAGACCTGAGCCAGGCGCCATCGATAAGAAATCTCGCCCGGGGGGAATCGGCTTCGGGCGCTCTGCTGAACATTATCCGTGAAAATGCCCACACCGAATCTCCGTCCCTTGCCAAATGGGCGGGAGAAGTCCTTGATCGTTTTGCTGTCGCCCAACGTCACGCCAGCGCATTCAGACAACGGCATGAAGATCTTCTGTCCAGCATCCGTAACCTGGCGGGCGGCATGAACCTCAAGTTTCTCTATCATCCGGAGAGGAAGCTGTTTTCAATCGGCTACAATGTTTCATCAGGCGAGATGGACAAATCCTATTACGATTTGCTGGCGAGTGAAGCCCGCTTCGGTGGTTTTGTTGCGATCGCCCGCGGCGACATCCCGATGGAACACTGGTTCACCATGGGGCGTCCGCACACTCTGGTCGGTCGACACCGCGTTCTGCTCAGTTGGACCGGAACCATGTTTGAGTACCTGATGCCACAAATATTTCTCCGCTCCTATCGCTACTCCCTGCTCGACAAGGCGATACACAATGCGGTTGACACCCAGATCGAATATGGCAGAAAGAACGGTATCCCCTGGGGCATATCCGAATCCGCATTCGGCGACCTAGATTTCAATAAAACTTACCAGTACAAGGCTTTCGGCGTTCCAAAGCTCGGTTTGAAGCGGGTTCTCGAGGACCAACTCGTTGTTTCACCCTATTCAACCCTGATGGCCGTCGGAATCATGCCGAAGGAAACGGTTCAGAATCTAAGAGACCTTGACCAACTCGGTATGCTCGATAAATACGGCTACTTTGAAGCGATAGATTTCCGCCGCAAACCGGAACGGGATGGCCAGAGGGGTGTCAAAATCCAGGCTTATATGGCTCATCACCAGGGGATGGGATTTCTTGCCCTGACAAACTTCCTGCACAACAATCTCTTCCAGCGCCGCTTTCATGCCGATCCGAGGGCCCGGGCTTTCGAACCGTTGCTGCAGGAGAGGATTCCGACCTTGCCTCCACTTCAGCTGACGGCAACTCGTGAGCGGACCACTTCTCTGGTCGAAAGCAGTTCGGACATCCCGGCATCCGGAACCTTTGAAACTCCGCACACATCAATGCCGAAAACCCAGATCCTCTGCAACGGCCACTACGACCTGATGATTACCCATACCGGTGGCGGATACAGCAAATGGAAAGGACAGGAGATCAGCCGCTGGCGCGCTGATCGAACAAACGACTGCTGGGGAGTCTACTGCTATCTTAATGATCTGGCAGAACGAAAAACCTGGTCTGCAACCTATCACCCGATTGGCGGAGAGCCAGACTATTACAATGCAGAACTCGCCCTCGACCGGGCAATCTTCCGCCGACTCGAAAATGACGTCCAGCTTGAAACAGAGGTTCTGGTTGCCCCGGAAGATGACGTCGAGATCCGGCGAATGACGCTGATCAATCGGTCATCCCACGCCAAGCGGCTCAACCTGACCAGTTACATTGAACTTTCGATGACACCTCACGCCGCTGACCGGGCGCATCCGGCTTTCAATAAACTTTTCATCCAGACGGAGGCCGTCGAGGAGAAAAGAACCCTTCTTGCCTATCGGCGCTACCGGAGCGAAGAGGCTGAGCCGTTCTTTGTCGCGCACCGTTTCGTCAATGACCAGGAACAGAAGCACTGGCGTTTCGAGACCGATCGCAGCCAATTCATCGGCCGGGGGCAGAATCTGGCAACGGCCCGTGGAGCCAGCAGCAGCCTCGGCAATAATGACGGCTTCGTCCTTGATCCGGTTCTTTGTCTGCGCGAAACCGTATCGCTCGAACCGAGCGAACGGGTTTCTGTTGCAATGATCATTGCCGCCGGTGATTCACGACAAAAGGTCCTTGATCTCGCTGAAAAATACAACACCATGCAGGCCGTAAACCGGGCGATGGATTTTGCCTGGCGTTCAGCCCAGATTGAGCTTCGCCAGCTCCACATCCTGCCGGACGAGGCCAGACGCTTTCAACAACTGGCCGATCATCTCATCTTCCCGAACAATCTGTTGCGCGCACCGGCTGAAACACTTGAAGAGAACCGAAAAGGCCAATCCGGACTCTGGCCCTACGCAATCTCTGGAGATCTGCCAATTCTGCTTGTCTCAATCGACGAAACCCGTGACATCGGCCTGGTTCGCCAACTTCTTCAGGCTCATACCTATTGGCGTCGCCACGGCTTTCTCGCTGACCTCGTCATCCTTAACGAGGAATCGGAAAGTTATGAGCAACCCTTGCGCGAGCGGCTGGTCCATCTGATTCAGGCCCACTCAATGTTTGCCGGCCGCGATCAACCAAGCGGCATATACCTGCGCAGCGCTGAACAAATGCCGGATGAGGACCTCAGACTGCTCAAAGCTGCGGCGTCGGTCTTTCTGGTTGCAGCCCGCGGGTCGCTCTCACAACAGCTGGGGGTGCCACGGCCAACTCCCGTACTGCCACCATTGTTTAAAAAGTCAGGCAACTTTGACAGCCCGTCACCACCTTTGCCGGACATTGAGCTT
This sequence comes from Desulfuromonas sp., assembly GCA_002869615.1. NCBI lineage: Bacteria > Pseudomonadati > Thermodesulfobacteriota > Desulfuromonadia > Desulfuromonadales > Desulfuromonadaceae > Desulfuromonas > Desulfuromonas sp. Next base: position 80,274 of record PKUH01000001.1, read on the forward strand.
CTGCACCACAATGGTTATGGCGGCTTCACTCCCGACGGAAAAGAATATGTGATCGAGCTGAAGCCGGGTGTCAGTACACCGGCGCCATGGGTTAACGTCATGGCCAATCCCGACTTTGGCGCCCTGGTCAGCGAAACAGGAGCCGGCTTCTCCTGGTATGGCAACAGCCAGCGCAACCGGATCAACAGCTGGTCAAACGACCCGGTCATCGACCCTCCGTCGGAAGCAATCTATCTCCGTGATGAAGTAACGGGGGACTTCTGGACTGCAACCTCGGCACCGATTCGCAATGACTCGCCATATCGCTGTCGACACGGCGCCGGCTATACGATATTTGAACACAATCATGCCGGCACTGAATCCGAACTGACGATGTTCGTTCCGGTTGACAGCAACAACAGCCCGGTCAGAATTCAGCGATTGAGGCTTAAAAACAAAGCCCGTCGTAAACGAACCATCAGTGTTACCTGGTATACGGAACTGACGCTCGGCGAGCATCGTGAAGTTTCCCAGATGCATGCGATGACTCATTGGGACAGCGAATCACGGATTCTGCTCGCCCGCAACTGCTATCACCCCGAATACGGCAATCGCGTAACCTTCTTCGCGATGACGCCAAAACCGGACTCATGGGCGGGTGACCGGACTGCCTTTATCGGCCGCAATCGTACAATGACAGCTCCACAGGCAATGTTGCTCGAAAATCTCAACAACCACGGCGGTGCCGGCTGCGACCCCTGTGCCGCCCTGCAAACAACGATTGAGCTTGCCCCGGACGAAACTGAAGAGGTCCTCTGTATCACCGGGCAGGCAGAGTCGGTCGAGCAGGCACGGCTTTTCTCGCGAACCTTCCGTGATCATAGTATTGTTGAATCGTCGTTGACTGCAACATGCGAATGGTGGGACCGGTTACTCGGCACAATCAGGGTCACAACCCCCGAACCTGCAGCCGACATCCTGATCAACCGTTGGCTCCTTTATCAATCACTCAGTTGTCGGATCTGGGGCAGGTCGGCTTTTTACCAGTCCGGGGGTGCGTTCGGTTATCGTGATCAGTTGCAGGATGTAATGGCTTTTCTGTTCACCCGCCCCGAACTGGCAAGAGAGCAGATATTGCTTGCGGCCAGTCGCCAGTTCCGTGAAGGTGATGTTCAGCACTGGTGGCACCCGCCGACCGGTGCCGGTATCCGCTCGAGGATTTCCGATGATCTGCTCTGGCTTCCATTCGTCACCAGCCAATATGTCCGTTCAACGGGTGATGCTGACATTCTCAACATCGACGTTCCATATCTCAGCGCACCATTGCTGGAACCGGGTCAACACGAAGTTTTCAGTGCCCCTGAGATCACATTCGAACAGGGTACTATCTTTGAACACTGCCAGCGGGCAGTCCGAAAAGGCCTGACATCCGGCCCGAACGGTCTCCCTCTGATCGGCACCGGCGACTGGAACGACGGGATGAACCTGGTCGGAGCCGATGGCCGGGGCGAATCGGTCTGGCTGGGCTGGTTTCTCTTCGAAATACTGGCCGGCATGGCATATCTGGCAGACCGCCTTGGCAAACCGGAACTCGAACAGGAATATCGTCAGAAACGGAATGATCTGGTTCAGCAGATCGAGAAAGTTGCCTGGGATGGGGCCTGGTATCAACGCGGCACGTTCGATGACGGATCGCCACTCGGTTCGTCGCGGTGCGATGAAGCGAAGATAGATTCGCTCCCGCAATCATGGGCCTGGCTGACCGGAGCCGGCAACCGCGAACGGGCCGAACAGGCCATAGAATCGGCGTGGGAGCACCTGATCCTGGAGGATGAACGGCTGGTTCTGCTGTTCGAGCCGCCTTTTAATCATTCAGAACAAAATCCCGGCTATATCAAAGGCTACCCGCCGGGAGTCAGGGAGAACGGTGGTCAGTACACCCATGCGGCACTCTGGTTTGCCATGGCTCTGGCGCGCAAAGGAGATGGCAACCGCGCGGTCAAGCTTCTCAACATGATGAGCCCGATGGAACATACCCGGGACCGCGAGGCAGCTGCCCACTACGGGCTTGAGCCCTACGCGATCGCCGCAGACATATACCGACTTCCCGGCCGCGTCGGTCGTGGCGGCTGGTCATGGTATACTGGTTCAGCCGCCTGGACGTACCGCGCCTGGGTTGAAGAGATCTTCGGACTCAAACAGATTGAGAATACGCTCCACATCCACCCGGTGATTCCGCAGGAATGGGAGAGCTTCTGTGTTGAGTATCGACATGGTGACGCCCACTATCGAATTGACGTTGAAAACCCCGAGCATGTCATGAGCGGCATCGCAAGTGTCGAACTTGATGGGAGGTATCTGGAGAACAAGGTTATCCCGTTAACAAAGGAACCCGGCAACTACCATGTCCGCGTCCGGCTGGGAGGAGACAAACCCTGAAGAAGAAAACCGGAAAAAAAAGCCAAGTGCCGAACATGAGCAGAACCAGGGCTATCTATGATCGCCAGTTGCCCAACCTGGAAGGGGCGTTGCATTCGCTTTACCAGGAGATCAGGCGCCTTCTTGAACGACACGATTTCACCCCGACGATCAAGTACCGGGTCAAGCGCTTTGATGCCTATTTCGACAAGTTGAGAAAAAATCGTCTGCGCGGCACCGGTCGCGGCAATCGATCACTCGGGGATTTTTTCGCCCTGCGCATCATTTGCCCGTTTCTCGAAGACATCGAAACAGTCGAGCGGATTCTCATCGCCAATTATGACGTGATTGAAACTGAGCGGAAATCGACTCAACACTCATTTCGTGAATTCGGTTATGACTCGGTTCATTTGATGATCAAACCGAAACAGCAGATGATCAAGGCTAAACTGCCCGGAGTACGCAACGTCTGCGAAGTCCAGCTCCGGACCATCCTGCAGGATGCCTGGGCTGAAGTCGAGCATGAGCTGGTTTACAAATCGGACATCTCCCTGCCAAAGGAATCGATCCGGCGCAAGCTGGCCTCACTGAATGCTACGCTGAATCTGTCCGATCTGATCTTTCAGGAGATCCGGGATTACCAGAATGAAATCCGTCAGCATGGACGTATGCGCCGGAGTTCGGTCCTTGAAGAGACGTTGAATCTCGATCTGATCAATATTGATCCGCCATTACAGAACGGACCCAAGCCGATCGCGTCGACCCTTAAAAGCCGCCTTGAAAAGACCATGTTGCGCGCCCTTGAAGCCCACAGCAGTAACGACTTCGATACGGCGATCGAGCTTTATGGAGCTATTCTCGGTATGCGGATCGAGACACCGATCAGGGCTCTGGTCTACAACCATCGCGGCATGGCCTTTTTTGCCCAGGGCAATCATTCGCGGGCGTTACGCGATTTCAACCAGGCGATCCGGTATGACCCGACGAGTTCACGAAGTTTATGCAATCGCGGGTTGTGCAACCGGATACTTAAACGTTATGACAAGGCACTGGAGGATTTTGAAACGGCCCTCGAAATCGATCCGGTCAACGCCGATTGTTATTTCGGCCGCGCCCAGACCTACCTTGATACAGGGCAACCGGAACTGGCCAAAAACGACTGCCGTAAAGTGCTGGAGATCAACCCGGAGCATCAGGCGGCCCACGACCTGCTCAACCGAGCCGAACCCCCTGATTTATCATAACAAAAAAGGGGCAGAGTTTCCTCTGCCCCCAATTAACGCCTTTCCAAACCGATCAGCGCAGAAGCTTTGCCAGGTACAGGAAGGTGCCGCCAACCGAGAGTCCGGCCAGAACGTTGCCAATCTCCTTGCAGTAGATCGACAGGGTGTAACGGCCGAGATACTCGCCCTGGGCTGCGAGGGCATCCAGACTGTAGACATTGATATAAAGTTCCGAGCCCTTCCACAGGAAGATGAAAGCGAAGACAAAGATAAAAGCAGCAAATCCCTTACTGATCGGGCTGTCCTGGATATTGACATATATCTTGCGAATAAGGTCGATATTGATCAGCGAGAGAAAGACCCAGTTTGTATTCTCAACGATGTTAATAACTTCAAGAGTCCGCTCATTCGGAGTAATATTGATCCAGATAAAAACCGCCGAAGCGACGATAACTCCGATCGTGGCCAGATAAACAAAGGCTTTGTTTCCTTCCAGTTCGAGCGTGCGCGAAAAAACATAATACTCCTGAAAGCCGTGACTCATGATCAGGATTGCCATGGTCCCGACAATCGATGTCATTGCCTGAATTTCGGGGATTTCCAGGCCGGGGAGGAAGTCAATCGCGGTCGGCAGAATCTCGGCGACCAGTATCAGGAAAAAGCCGACAGCAATACTGGTCCAGACCCGGGCATTCCCGAGACTGAAATAGAACGAGACGATACCTGCCAGAACCCAGAGAGGGAGAGTGATAATTGTCCAATCCATACCCATAACATTACCTCCAACCTGTTAAGATCAATAAAAACAAAGCCCCCTCCTACGAAATGGAGCGGGCAATTTTCTGCATATCTTCAATCATCGATTTAATAGCCGAAGGACCGGCAACCATTTTGGCAGCCCGGGAAAGATCGTCAAGCAGTTGACTGAACATGGCATCAGTCCATTCGCCATTTTCAGGAATGTGCTTTTCCATCTCCTTGTCGACCAGTTGGATACCGATCTTGCCAATATGCTTCTCGGCGGCACTGCGCAGCATCGATTGTAAACGGATGCGACGATTTTTCTGTTCCATTTCCTTGTCGCGATTCTGTTCCTGTTGCTGGTTTTTCTTGTTCTTGGCAATCATTTCGTGAGCTTTTTTCCAGAGCGCCGACAGGTCAGCCGATGCCATCAGGTCAGCCAGGTCAATCTCATCAGCGCCGCCGGAGCTCAGAACATCGACTTTGGCTCCCGGCAATTTGGCCACCGACATCGAATCGTCGGCCTTGGTCTCGATATCGGTCGAGCCGTCATGGAAAAAGCCGAGCGGATTACCATCCTTGTAGAAAATCAGAGCGATCTTTTCGTCGTTGTAGATCCGCAGGCAGCCGCTCATCTTGTCTTGCTTGAGCTTGCCGAGCAGCGCCTTGATATCAATCAACTTAAGCTCCTGACCTTTATACAGGATGTTTCCGTGCAACAGGGCATGGATACTCATGGCGAGTTCTGTCGACAGCTTGTAGATATCGAGAATCAACAATCCGGAGAGGGAGAGTTCAAAAATGCGGGCGATCGCGTCGTAAGCAATCAGACGATCGTTGGTCTCCTCGTACAGTGCACTGATCAATTTACCGGAGCTGAAGATAATAACCCCGGTGCCGGCGGCAGCCTCAAACCGGAGATAACCGGTAAAGCCACTCTTCTGCAGTTTGCCGAGAGCGTCAGGCATATTGATTTTTCCGGGGTTGACTTTTTCCCGGACAGGATTTCCGCGGGGCAAGAGAATCATAGCGTCACTTCTTTAGTATTCCAGTCTTAGAGGTCATAAATACCAGTAAACATTAGATTATTATATGAAACACAGAATCGTGTCAATCGCTTTATTGCGGTGGCACCGCAATTCCTTCACGGTTTTCTGCCGCTAACAACAGCGGTATCATCACTGACATTCAGGACAGCGATATCGACAAATCCTGCGGCCTTCATCCATGCCCCGATTTCTGCGCCGCTATAGGTTCGCCCCCCTTCAGTCATGACCAGCATATGAACGGCAAAGATCGAGGCCATCACCGGCGAAGCCTTGTCGTCGTCAAGCAGGAATTCATGCACCATCAATTTACCACCGCGGTCAAGTGCGGCATACAACTTCCTGATCAGCTCCTGGCAGCCGCTTTCATTTTGTGAATGCAGGACCTGGGACAACCAGATCGCATCGGCACCGCCGGGAATCGGGTCGATCTCGAAATTTCCGGGATAAAATCTGACCTTGCTGGCCGACTCCAGATCTTCCAGTCGTTTGCGGCCGAGGGCCAGGGCGTCGGGCAGATCAAAAATACGGATTTCCGAAAGCTCGGGCCAGAACTGTTGGAATGCGGCCGCGTAAGTACCGGGCCCACCGCCGACATCAATCAGCACTTCCGCCCGCTCGAGATCGAGCTGCGGCACGACCTGGGGTGCGAGGTCACGGGTGACATCATTCATCCCCTCGATAAAATCACGGGTCCATTCATCATTCTCGCCAAGGGCGTTTGCTTCGGCAGCAAAATCGGGTTTGCCGGTTTGGACAACACCGGGTAGCCGGCTCCAGGAATCCCAGCAGTGATGGATATGCCGAAAAATTGCTCCGCGATAGGTAGCAGGATTGCCAAGATGTTCGTAAACGACCGGATGGTTGCGGTACCCGTGATCACCTTTTTCAAGCATATTGAGAGCGGTCAGGGCATTTAGCAGCAACCTGAGAGCGCGGCGGTCAACCGAAAGAGCTGCGGCCAGTTCGCCAGGACTCTTTTCAGCAGCGCCAATCTCGAGAAACAGTCCGAGATCATTTGCTGTCAGAAAAATCTTGGCGGCCTGAAAGCCGCCGGCCAGGCGTTGCATGTCACGAAAGGATTTAAACAATTTGACCTCCCGGAGAAAAATTATTCAAAACTGATCCTTGGCCCGCAAATCGGTCATAACATGCCGGCGGAGTTGAGCGAAACGCCCCGCGCCCTCATCCTCGAGGAAGTGAATGGGCGGATCAGGGTCAATTGCGACAAGGATCATCTCGCGAAACATTTCCGAATCGTCCCGATCGGTTGCGGCATTCATCATTTTTATGATTTTTTCGGCGGCGGCCTGCGGTACCAGTTCAGTAACAACCTCTTCACCATCTTCATCATAGAGCGCAAGGGTGACATCCCCCCCTTCACCGGTCAACCCGGTATCGGGGAGATGAAACAGTAGCCCGCCGCGCTCCGGGAAGAGTGCCTGCAACTCCGAGTTGGCCAACAGCAGATCAACACAGCTGCTATGGAAAAAGCCGGTCTGATGATGACGCAGATCCTGGAAAAAATACCCATCCTGCCCGGTTACACGGCGACCACAGTTCGGGCATTCTCCGGTCAGGTGACTGGCCCGTCCCGGCGGCATTTCATCAACGGCGGCGAGAACCCGGGCCGGCGGTTTGCCTGACAGCCTGTTCTCGACATTGTACTGCTTGCCGACAAAGGCCGCCAGATCCTTGAACTGCTTATGAACCGAGGTACCCCTGGCATGTGTCAGCACCGGATAGATCCGGCTGCTGAAGCTGGTCGTCAGACTTTCAACTTTTGGACTCTTCGACATGTAAGTATCGACAACCTGAAAATCACGTTCCTCGGCTGAGTAGACGAGAAAATCACGCATGCCTACGGTTCTCTCCTTGAGGCGGGTGCGGCCATCGATCAGGCTCGGCACCAGCCAGAGGCTTTCCGGGTCACTGCCGGCATCAAGCATCGCCTGACGCAGAGCCGAAGCGTTGACCAACGATGGCCGATCTTTCACCGGCACCAGTACGAGGTCGGCTGCCAGCAATGCACTATGGGTGAAATAATCGAGAATCGGCCTCGTATCGATCACCAGGATGCCGGAGAGATCGCCCCGGGCGAGAACCTTGCTCAGATGAGAGATATCATCATCGGGCGGATTCAGTTGGCGCTCGGACACCATAAATTGAACACCGTATTCGCCAAGTTGCACCATTTCGTCGAGCGGCTTTCCGGAAAAGATCCCGGCGACCGAGTACCCCCGGTGTTCACCAATGGCAAACATATTGTCGACACTGAAGTGATTATCAAAAGAGATGACCGTTACCGGCAGGTCTTCACAGAGCGCTTTCAGATAGACAGCGAGATTGGTGGCGATGGTCGTTTTTCCGACCCCCCCTTTTTCGCTCGCCACAGTAACAACAAACAGTCCGGTATCGTCCATCACAACCCCCGTTTCAGGCAGATTCCGCCAGGCTCAGTTTTTCCCAGCGGATATAAAGAGCATCAAGCTTATCTTTCAGCTGTTGGTGCTCTAACGACACGTCTTTCCAGCGTTCGGCGTTCTGATAAAGCTCCGGATCAGCCATTTCGGTTTCAAGTTCGGCTAATTTTTCTTCCAGTATCGCAACCTCTGACTCGACCGCTGCCAGTTCCTTTAGCCGTTTTTTTTCAACCCGCTGTTTCTCCTTGCGCTCAGCGTGAGACTGTACCCGTTCCGCCTTGTCGACTACAGCGTTCGCCTTGTCCTGTTGCTGCTCAACCCGGTCATGGCTGTGACTGCTGTCGCCCTGCCGCTCCTTGGCGCGCAGAAAATCTCCGTAGTTGCCGAACCAGGAGACAACCTGGCGGTTGCCGACCTCGAGCACACGGGTTGCCAGTTCATCAACAAAATACCGGTCATGCGAAACAAACACAACAGTCCCGTTATATTTTTTCAGCGAATCGAGAAGAACCTGTTTCGAATGAATATCGAGATGGTTGGTCGGTTCGTCAAGCAGCAACAGGTTGGCCGGACGCAACAGCAGCTTGGCGAGCGCCAACCGGTTGCGCTCGCCACCCGAAAGGACCGACACCTTTTTTTCGACATCGTCACCGGAAAAAAGAAAAGCGCCGAGGATATTGCGTAGTTTCGGCACCATGGCGAACGGTGCATCGGCACTGATTTCGGCAAGCACATCGTTATCCCGGTTGAGCTCTTCCGCCTGGTCCTGGGCAAAATAGGCCTGATGCAGATTGTGCCCTTCCTTCCGCTCACCCCGATCCGGTGCCTCAATTCCCGCGAGTAGCCGCATCAGGGTTGACTTGCCGGCGCCGTTCGGTCCGACCAGAGCGACCCGCTCGTTCTGCTCAATCAGAACATCGACATCTTCAAGAACCTGCAGATCGCCGTAGCGCTGCCCGGCCTTACTCAGCTCGACCGCCATACGGCCGCCCTTGGGCGGCGGCGGGAAATCGAATGCGATCCTTTTGCGCTCTGGCGGCAGCTCGATCCGCTCGATCTTCTCCAGCTTCTTGACCCGACTCTGAACCAAAGATGCCTTGTTGGCCTGGTAGCGGAAGCGGTTGATGAACGCCTCGGTTTTGGCGATCTCGTCGTCCTGTTGCTTCTTGGCGTCGCGCAACGCCCTGATCCGTTCATCGCGGGCAGTCAGGTAGCGGCTGTAGTTACCGGGATATTCGGTCAGAGTACCGTTCCAGACCTCAACGATCCGGCCGACCACTTTGTCGAGAAAGAAGCGATCATGTGACACCAGAACCACCGCGTGCGGATAGGCGAGAAGGTAATCCTCGAGCCAGTCACGGGCCGGAAGATCGAGATGATTGGTCGGTTCATCGAGCAACAACAGGTTTGGCCGCTGTAAAAGCAGCTTCGCCAGGGCGATCCGCATCTGCCAGCCGCCGGAAAATTGTTCACACGGCTTTTCGAAATCGGCGGAAGAGAACCCGAGACCGGTGAGCACCTTGCCGACCTCCGATTCCATGGTGTAGCCGCCCCTCTTTTCGAAGATCTCCTGCAACTCGGCATAGCGTTCAAGATCGTCCTTGTCATTGCGTTCGGAGATGGCCGTTTCTAGATGACGCAGCTCCTGCTGAATCGACAACAGCTCGCTCAAGGCGGAGTGCGCCTCAGAAAAAAGGCTTTGACCTTTGTGGAGCAGCCCCTCCTGCGGCAGGTAGCCGAAGGTTGTTCCCTTCGCCACCTGCACCATTCCGCCATCAGTATCGACCCGCCCGCACAGTAGCTTGAGCAGGGTTGACTTGCCGGCGCCGTTATCACCGCACAGACCGATCCGGTCATGTGGCCGGATGTGCCAGTCGATGCCGGCAAAGATTCGACGATCGGCGAAGTCCTTTATGATTCCTCTGAGTTGAAGCATGGCTCCTTTTATATCACAGCTCTGCTTCCCGGAAAACGCTAAACGAGAAAAAAGCTTGAAATTTCGACCAGATAGCTATAATATTGATAATATTAAACATCTTGACAGGTCGCCTCCGACCATTTCCCGATCGTTGAGGCATAACATCCGGTCATCTACAATTCGACTCGCGCGGCCATAACAAACCGTTATGGATCGTTTGGCAGTTAAAGAAGCTGCCAGCATAAATTTATGGGGTGTGCCGAGGTTCACCCGGAAAGTACAACTGAATATGAGCAAGAAAATGTTGATTAACGCCACCCACTCAGAGGAGAACCGGGTTGCTATCGTCGAGGACGGCGTTCTGACCGAACTCGACATCGAAACTGCAGGCAGTACAGAAAACAAGGGTGATATTTACAAGGCGACCGTGGTCCGGGTTGAATCGGGGCTGCAGGCCGCTTTCGTTGATTATGGGGCCAACCGTCTCGGCTTTCTGCAGATCGGCGAACTCCATCCGTCCCTTTTCCCGAAAAAAACCCAGGAATCCGGCCAGCGCCCCCGCATCACTGAAATTCTCAAACGGGGTCAGGAGTTGCTTGTCCAGATTATCCGGGAAGAGCGTGGCACCAAGGGTGCCGCCCTGACCACTAACCTCTCCCTTCCGGGCCGCTACATGGTCCTGATGCCGGACAGCACAACCAAGGGGATATCACGCAAGGTCGAAGACGACACCACCCGCAAGAAACTGAAAGAGGCGATGGCGACTTTAAAAATTCCGGACAATATGGGCTACATCGTTCGCACCGCCGGGATCGGCCAGAAAGTCACCGAACTCAAACGCGACTACAAGTACCTCTCCGGCATCTATAAAAAAATCCAACAGGCCAACAAAAAGGAGAAGGCACCGGCCCTCCTTTTCCAGGAATCGAATGTCGTCATCCGTTCGATCCGCGAGCATTTCAGCACCGACATGGATGAAATCCTGATTGATGATCCTGACGTATTCAATGAAGCAAAAGATTTCTTCAAGGCGATCATGCCGGCCCAGGTCAAGATCCTCAAGCAACACCTTGAACGGCGGCCGATCTTTTCACGCTACCAGGTCGAGGAGCAGATTGAAACGATCACCAGCAACAAGGTGCCACTGCCCTCCGGCGGCTCAATCGTACTCGACCAGACCGAAGCACTGGTCGCCATCGATGTCAACTCGGGACGGATGGCCGGTGAGCACGGGATCGAAGCGACCGCATACAAATCGAACATGGAAGCCGCTGCCGAAATCGGCCGGCAGCTTCGCCTGCGCGACCTCGGTGGCCTGATTGTTATCGATTTTATCGACATGCGCGATCGCAAAAACAATCGCGAGGTTGAAAAAACGCTGAAAAATTCCCTCAAGAACGACAAGGCGAAACTTTCGGTCGGCAAGATCAGCCAGTTCGGCCTTTTGGAGATGAGCCGCCAGCGGCTCCGTCCGACTCTGGCTGAAGGCTCTTACCAACCCTGCCCCAACTGCGGCGGCAGCGGCCGGGTCAAAAACGCCGAAGCCCAGGCGGTTGCCGTCCTCCGCCAGCTGCACACAACCTGCGCCAAGGGCAAGATCGGAAAAGCGATCGTAACCGTTCCGGAAGAAGTCGGTCATTACCTTCTTAATGTTCGCCGTGAAGAAATCCTGGAGATGGAAAAGAAACTTAATATTTCGATCCATATTATCGGCAATCATGACTTCCATGATGAACGGGTTGAACTCGACATCGTCAAACTGGACAAAGATGCCGACAACACTGAGAGCGAGACGCCGTCCCATCCGAAACCGGATACTGAGCCGAAAAAGTCGGGAGACCAGAACAAAAACAAGCCTGAATCGAACGGTGGCAAGAAGGACGACGAGAAAAAGGATCAACAACCAAGACGGCGCCGGCCGCCGCGGCGCAAACCGTCCGCTGCAAAAAATGAGGCAGCACAGGACGATGCGCCGACAGAACAGCAAGAAAAGACACCCGTGACCATACCCGAAGCAGCTGCCGAGAAAAAGGATCATCCGCCGCGGCGCCGACGGCCGCCCCGGCGTCGGCCAAATAAAGACAAGCCGGCGGAGGAGAATAAAACAGATGCCAAGAAAGACGGCAATGAGCCGGAAAAAGAAAAAATAGTAGAGAAAGAGACCCCGGCGGAGGAAGTTAAATCGAAACCAAAACGATCATTCCTTGAGTCCTTTATGGAGCCACTTTTGCCCAAGGGCAATGAGAACAATAAATAGAACAAAGGCCGGAGCATCTGCTCCGGCCTCTTCAGTCAACTTTCAGAAAAACGATAATCGCCCCCGCACCGCCCTGCTTCGGCGGAGCCTGCACCCATTCGATAACATAAGTTCGGCCCGGGCCATTCAGGTAAGCTTCAACCAGTGGTCGCAGCACCGGCCCAGTATCGGAGTGGTTTCCCTTGCCGGTAATGATCCGGACGGCTTCAAAGCCATAGAACTTTGAGTTTTCGAGAAACCAGCCAACTTTCTGCTGCACCGCATCAGTCTTGACGCCGTGCAAATCCAGTTCGGCCTGCGGTTCGAGATCGCCGCGCCGTAGCAGTTTGTCGCGTCTTGGGCGGGCCACTCTACCACCAGTCTGAACCCGTTCTTTTTTACCGTAGAAACTTGCTTCAGCTTCAGTTTCGGCCGAAAGACGCACCGGATCGGGCTTTTCGAGGCTATCCCGGTCGATCTTGCGCACCCCGAGACCTGACATCTCAGAGAAGAAATCTGCGTCAGCTTCTATTTGCGGCAATTTCGGTTCAGGTTGGCTGACCGGTTTCGGCTCGGGTTTCTTTTCCGGTTTCTTGTCGGCGGAAACAGATAACCCCTTCAGCGCACTGAAAGGGTTATTGAATTGTGCATTATCTTTTTTCTTGCCCATAATCGAATCAACGCCGCACAATCGTCTTCTTCCGGCCGGTCATCGCCTTGGTCTGCTGCTTGATAATGGCTCCGGTCTTCTCGAGATGGAACTGGTACCAGAGATCACCATACGGCTTCATCTTCTGCTTCTTCCCTTCCTTGATCAGCTGCAGATTGCTTTCCATCTGCTCGTGACCACCGACCTTCTTGATCCCCTTTTCAAGGATCTCGATCGCCTTGTCATGTTCACCGATCTTCTCGAGACAGAACGCATAGAGTTCCCAGATAACCGGTTCTTTTTTATTGACCATGACCGCCTTGTCAAAGGTCTTCATCATCTCGCCCGGTTTGTTCTTCTTCATATAACAGACCGCCAGCATACCCATGCCGGCCCAATGCTTGCTGAAGGCGTTGGCAAGGTAATCGAAAGCTGTCTTGAAATCACGGCGCAGGTAATAAATGGCGCCGATCTGGGCGGCAATCTGGCCCTTGAGATAAAGCTGCCACGGAGCAAATTTCTGCAGAGCCTCTAGCGTCTTGATCGCTTTTTCCGGACGATTCGCCTGCATATCACGCTGAACGATCTCCATGCCGGCGGTTACCTTCTTGGTGACGACCCGGAAGATAATCATGAACACAATCGCGGTGACGATCAGTCCGGTAAAAACCGACCAGCCGACAGCCAGCTTTGCACCAAGGGTTAAAGCAACAGCGACTGCAGTGCCGCTGAGAAGTGAAACGAGTATTCCTAACATCTTGTTATTAATTCCTTTCGATCAAATTGAGCGCAGAGTTTAGCAACCCACCCTCTAAAAGTCAAAGGCATTCAGCGGGGCAGGACAACATGCTCAACCGTCCGATCGACACCGCTTTCCGCGAGATTTCCGGGCAGGATATCGTTGCGCAGAAACTGGCTGTTACCCGCCTGAAACAAAGGAATCGGCGTTTCCGGCGTTGTCAGCTTCATCACTTCGCCGCACCCCCCCGAACAGGGGCCGGTCCGGCCTGGTTCGCGTAATGGGCAGTTCCGGCTAGAGGCGACCATTGCCCAGGGAAAATGCAGGGTCCCTTTGAGCTGCTTTGGTAGCGGCGCGATACCCTGCAACAGGTTGTCGAGTTCGACCCGACTGACGGCGTGCTCCGCGAGAAAAGCGGCTGCTTCATCTTGATACCAGCTACCACGCTGAAAGTATGCGGCTTCGCTTGGCTTCAGATCGAGACCAAGAATCCGTGGACCCCGTTTCTGCCCGGAGAGAACCCGTCCAATAACCCGGGTCGTTTCAGCACCGAGTTGGTCGAGCAATCTGAGTGTTCCGAGGTCGGAAAGGATCACTTCATCCTCAGCCTGCAACTGCGGCAGTACCTGTTCGAGAGTGGTACGCAAAATCGGGATAAACGGCTCGCTGAGCACCGGTGTCACCAGTGAGAAATGACGATTCGTTTTACGGGCAACGGCAAGCGCTTTTTCAATGTGGGAAGAATCGGGGAAAGTCCAGCAACAGAACTCGGAACCGAAATAGATGCGCGACCAGTCGCCAACCGGTATCGCATCGGGATCAACGATAAAAAGCGCCTGTTCCACGTCAGCTGCTCTTGCGGGTTCGAACGATCAGGGTCAGCTTGTCACCCGGTTGCAGGACATGGTTCTGATTGAGATTGTTCCAGTTGCGGATCTGGCTGGTCTCGACGGCAAACTTGCGGCCGATACCCCAGAGGGTGTCGCCGGAGCGGACCTTGTAGATGATTTGGCGTGGTGGGCCGTCGGCCTTGACCGCTTTGCGTACTTTTCGTTGGGCTGCCTTCGCCGATACGACGAGGCGTTGACCGGGGCGAATCACGTTGCTCCAGCCGAGCCGGTTCCAGACCCGGAGCTGATGCTCACTGACTCCGAACTTGCGTGAAATCGACCAGAGCGAATCACCGGAGCGGACGGTATAGACCTGGCGGCGGGTCTTGATGTAGTCGTCACGCAGCTCTTTGACCGGCCGACTGCTATAACCTTTCTTGAGCGGCAATACCAGGTTGGTGCCGATACTGATCGCCCGCGGGTTGCGGATATTATTCAACGCGATGATATCGTTGAGGCGCACATTATACCGGCGCGACAGGGCACCGAGGGTGTCACCCTTCTTGATCTTGTAGCGCATGTAGTTGGCGCGATCAGAAGGTGAAAGCTTGGCGTATTGCTCGCTGAAGGTGGCGGTTGAACCGAGCGGAATCCGGAGCTGGTAATCAGTCTCGCCCGGTGGCGTGCACCAGCGTTTCAGTTCGGGGTTGAGCTGCTTGATCTCCTCGTAGGTGGTGCCGCTCATTCTGGCAACGATCTCGAGATCGGTAACGCTCGGAATCGATACCGTTTCATACTGTAGCGGTTCCTGAAAATCGAGGTCCGTGAATCCGTATTTCTCGGGATCCTTGGCCAGAGTCAACGCCGCCATCAGCTTGGGAACGTAGTTTTTGGTTTCAGCCCGCAGATATCTGCCACGGCTCATCTCCCAAAAATCGCGGGTCTTGTACTTGCGGATCGCCGTCCGGATCTTGCCCGGCCCGGCATTGTAAGAGGCAACTGCGAGATACCATTCGCCATCGAACTGGTCACGCAGATCGGACAGAAAACGGGCCGCTGCCCGGGTTGACTTTTCAAAATCACGCCGTTCGTCACGGTACCAGTCCTGCTTGAGATCATACATCCGACCGGTGCCCCTGATGAACTGCCATGGACCGACCGCGTGTGCCCAGCTGTAGGCCCGGGTATTAAAGCCCGATTCGACCATGGCGAGATATGCAAGATCCTTCGGCAGGCCATGCTCGGCAAAGATTTCCCGCATCATCGGCAGGTAGCGCGACGAACGCTCAAGCCAGCGGGTAAAAACCTTGTGCCCGCGGCCGGTGTAGTAGTCGATGAAATACTGAACCTTGGCGTTATGCACGACCGGAAAATCGTCGGAGACCCCGACCAGAAGAGTCGTCTTGCCCTCGTCCTCGGGTGCATCCTCACCGCTGACGGCAAGCAGCGAGTTGTCGGCAAGGGTTTCCGGGTCGGTGGCATTCAGAAGCAGCCTGGTTTCGACCCGCCAGGGGTTATCCTCGCCGCTGAGCATCGAATAAGCTGGTATCGGCTCGCCGAGTGAGAGGTCGAGCAGCGAAAGCCGTTCGACGTTTTCTCCAGTCGCGAGCAGCGGTTTGAACGTGAGCATTTCCGGAGGTTCCTCCGGAGCGTTCCTTGTCTCGACAGCAGAAAGACCGGACAGGCATCCGGCCAGTATCGGCAAAAGCAGAAATGCAATAAAGCGCATTAAAATATTCCCTTCTTCAGGCTTCAGAGGCTAAACGAAAAAACCTTATTCGTCAAGGGGTTCCATCTCTTCCGGCCAGAATCGATCCGCCATTTCATGCATCAGCGGTTCAAAGGTTTTGCGGTCGAGAGCCGACACCGGAACCGCCTCGAAACGCCGACAATACGGGGCAATCTCTTCCGACGGAATCCGGTCTGTTTTATTAAACACGAGCAATCGCGGAATCATGCCGAGATCGAGATCTGACAGAATCTGCTCAACCGATGCAATCTGCTGCTCGAAGCGCGGATTCGAGATATCGACGACGTGCAGCAGCAGGTCGGCATCCTCGAGCTCTTCGAGAGTCGCGGTAAAGGCTCCGAACAGGCTCTTCGGCAACTGCCGGATAAAGCCGACGGTATCGGTAATGATGACCTCGCGCTCCATCGGGAACCGGAGCCGCCGGGTCGCCGTATCGAGGGTTGCGAAAAGCAGGTCCTCAGTCAGCACCTTGCTCTGGGTCAGGGCGTTAAGCAAGGTCGACTTTCCGGCATTGGTGTAACCGACGATCGAAACAATCGGCAGGTCGCTCCGGCCTCTTTTCCGGCGTCGTTGCTTACGCCCCTTCGAAAGGTTCTTCAGCTGTTTTTCGAGGCGGGCAATCCGATCCCGGATACGGCGTCGATCAACCTCGAGCTTGGTCTCTCCCGGACCGCGCCCGCCGATACCGCCGGCGAGACGCGACATTGCGGTGCCTCGTCCGGTCAGTCGCGGCAGGATATATTTGAGTTGGGCGAGTTCAACCTGGACCTTGCCATCAAGGGTATGAGCCCGCCGGGCAAAGATATCGAGAATCAGCTGGCTGCGGTCGATAACCTTGATCTCGGTGATCGCGCTGATATTGCTCGCCTGCATCGGCGAAAGGTTCTGATCAAAAACCAGAAGGGTCGCTCCCTGCTGCATCGCCGAAATCACGACCTCCTTGATTTTCCCTTCGCCCATCAGATACTTCGGATTGAGTTTGCGCGGCCGTTGAATCACCCGGTCGAGCACAACAACATCAGCCGTACGCGCCAGCTCGGTCAACTCATCGAGCGAATCTTCGGTTTCAGCCCGTGAACTTTGACTCACCGAAATCAGTATCGCCTTCTCCCGGGTGTCGGAGAGGTCAACCGTTTCTGAGACCTTGCGCTCGATCTCAACGTCGAGAGAACGGAGAAACTGTTCAAAGTTGAGATCGAGGGTGTGGATCGACGCTGCCCGCAGAACCTCGACGGACTTATTCTCCGGATTCGGCGGCAACAGATGCGCATAATGAACTGTTCCGGGAAGACCGTTTTCTTCAACCGCCAGAGCGACCATCATATCGAGACGCAACAGCGCGAGGTCGGTCAGGTCATCCTGCGACAACTGTTCACCCCTGAGATGGGTATGAATACAACGCAGGCCGCGCAGGCCGGCGCCGGTAATCCTGAACCGGGAAAGTTCCGGAATATAGATTTCACGGTCGTCGCCGATAATGACATGTGAAATCGCTCCCTGGCGATCGACCAGGATGCCGATCTGGCGCCGAATATCATACGAGAGTTCGGTCAGAAAGCGGGCCAGATCCGGGGTCACCAGGCTGTCGGGCGGGATGCGGCGGGAGTAAATCCGCTCCAGCGCCTTGACCTGGCTCGATTTCAGTCCGGCTATATTTCCGTGAAGTGTCGGCAAATCAAAACCTCGAAATTATTCTGACACGAAGAAAACCAGAATCTTTTGTTGTTTTAACGCAAAGGCGTCAAGAAAATCTAAAACAGAACCAAATGAACTTTTTGGTTAGCTTGAATGCAAACTGTAAAGCATTTTAACCACTTAGAAAATTCACATGTCTTTCTTCGTGTCTTGGTGTCTTCGTGGCAAAAGCTCTGCATGTCAAACACAAAAGGCCCCATGCGGGGCCTTGAGTTCAGTTATGACAACAGTCGATCATTCGGCCGAGATATTGAATCCGGCATCGACGTAATGGATTTCACCCGTGACCCCGGAAGCGAGGTCGGAGAGCAGGTAGAGGGAAGCCTTGCCGACCTCTTCCTGGGTGATGACCCGGCGCATCGGGCTCCGCTGCTCCATGACCCGGAGTTTTTCCTTGAAATTACCGACCCCGGACGCCGCCAGGGTTTTGATCGGACCGGCGGAAACGGCGTTGACCCGGATATTCTGCTCACCCAACTCGGCGGCGAGATAGCGGACGGTTGATTCAAGTGCTGCCTTGGCGACGCCCATGACATTGTATCCCGGCACAGCCATCACAGACCCGAGATAAGTCATGGTGATAATCGAACCGCCATCATTCATCAGCGGCAAAGCTGAGCGGGTCATGGCGACCAGTGAATAGGCGCTGATATCCATCGCCAGGGAGAAGCCGTCGCGGCTGGTCTGGGTAAAGGGCCGTTTCAGATCGTCACGGTTGGCAAAAGCGACCGCGTGCACGACAAAATCAATGGTCCCCCACTGCTTCTCCAGTTCGTCAAAAACGGATTGAATCTCTTCATCGGAAGCAACGTCGCAGGGAAGGATGATGTTCGAGTCGAGACTCTCGGCGAGCGGTCGAACTCTTTTTTCAAGTGACTCATTGAGATAAGTGAAGGCGAGCTCGGCGCCGGCAGCCCTCAGCTGCTGGGCAACACCCCAGGCAATACTTTTATCGTTGGCGACCCCGAAAATAATGCCGCGCTTCCCATCCATCAAACCCATCAAATTATTCCTCCCTCTCAACTTGTAAAATGATCTGATTTTTTATCAGATAAAAGACTTTGAGGCAAGCGATTTGCCCTTATTTTTCTCCACTGGCAGCGGCATGGGCGATTTCTGTCAACATTTCAGCTTGCTTGTAGCCGGGATCAACGAAACCATTCGGGTAGACCAGGGTCGGCGTCGAACGGAGACCGAGTTCGGCGGCGATTGCCATCGTCTTTTCAATCACGCCGGTCTCACAACTTGCCGGCTGCGCGGCGAGTAGCTTAAGCTGTTTGTCATTGCCGATCGCCGCAAAACTGGCAGCGAGCAGGTTCATATCCTTGTTGCAGATGACATTCTTCGCAATCGGATAGGCGTTCTTGTGCATCGGCAACGGCAGCATCTTGATCAGGTAGGCAATATCAGCGTTCTCCTCGACTACTTTCTCCAGTTCGGCATGCAGGCGTCCGCAATACGGGCACTCGGGGTCGGTCAGGACAATGACTTTGGTTTTCGCGTCCTTTTTGCCGAGCAACAAGGCATCGTCGACCGGAATTTTGCTGACATCGACAAAGAGATCTTTTTTCGGCTGCTGTGCGATCCGCTCCTGGGTGATGTTCTTGCCATCCGCCAGACGGATGATGTTGCCACTGACAACGTACTGCTTTGAAAAATCAATAAAGATCGGAAACGTCTGACCACTCTTTTCGACATCGACGACAAACAGGCCCGGCATTTCGGCGAACTCGACTTTATGCACCTTGTCGATACCCCGCCCCAGGATCTCGTTTGCTTCCTTGATATCCATGCTGTGACAGTCACGGCAATCACCGGCGCCGCAGCCATCTCCACTACCACCGAAAGCGAAAATCGGGGTTGAACTCAGAAGAACGAAAAGCATTAAGAAAACGAACCGCATTGAACAACCTCTCAGCCAGATTAGTGAGCGTTATTTACCATACAAGTAATCATGATACTCCCTGACAATCCTTTATGGCAAGACCTTATCCACCAGACAATATAACCATTGAATAAAATATGCGCAAGTTGCCCCTGCCCCTAATCGCAGTTGATGCTGTTGACATAAGAGTGTCCGAGCGGCAATATCAAATCGAAGCCTACTGAACCGGACAAAAAACATGAACTTTCTAACCCTTTTTGGAATTGCCGTCGCACTGGCGATGGATGCTTTTGCCGTCGCTCTTAGCGTAGGGGTCGCGGTCTCCCCTCTGACCGGCCGTCATTTTTTCCGCCTCGGCTTTCACTTCGGATTATTCCAGGCGCTGATGCCGGTGATCGGCTGGCTGGTCGGCCGGACCGTCCAATCCTACATTATCGACTTCGACCACTGGATCGCCTTCGCCTTGCTCGTCTTTGTCGGCGGACATATGATCCATGAAGCACTCCACCCGGAAAAAGAGGAGCGCCAACCGGGTGACCCGACACGTGGCATGTCGCTTGTTTTTCTTTCGATCGCGACCAGCATTGACGCCCTCGCCGTCGGTTTGTCGCTCGGCATGCTCAAGATCACGGTCTGGCTGCCGGCACTGATTATCGGCCTGGTTGCCGGAATTTTCACGATCATCGGAATGCAGATTGGTCGCAAGGTTGGGAACAAATGGGGCGGCAATGTCGAAATTTTCGGCGGAATTGTATTAATTCTGATCGGGATCAAGATCGTGCTGGAGCACACGCTGGGCATTTAACAAAATCAAACCCTTCGCCACGGAGCCACCAAGTAAACCTTAAAACCTCCGGGGCAAACAAAAAAGGTTTAAAATCGTTGTTTTTTTTGCGACTTCGTCTAAGGGCGTCTGCTACTGATGTCATATAATAACAGGATTTGATTTTCTTGGTGTCTTGGTGGCTAACTGATTTGAGTTTTTTAACCGGCCAACCACAATGACAGGCTCGGCCAATAGGTGATGATCAGCACCGAGAGCAGCAGGACAATAAAAAACGGAATGGTTGACCGGTAGATCGTTGTGATCGGCTTTTCAAAACGATATCCGGCGATAAAAAGGTTGAGACCGACCGGAGGGGTCAGATAACCGAGCTGCATATTGGCAAGGAAGATAATCCCGAGATGCAACGGATCGATCTGGTAGCCGATGGCAACCGGGAGAATCAGCGGCACCACCAGGACCAGTGCCGAGAAGATATCGAGGATGGCCCCGAGAACCAGAAGAAACAGGTTGAGCAACAATAGAAAACCGAGCCGGCTCGATACGTGGTCGTGAACAAACGCAAACAGCTTTTCCGGCACCCCGGCATCAATCATGTAGGTCGTTGACGCCAGCGACAATCCGAGAATCACCATAATGCCGCCCACCAGCGCCATTGATTTGCGAATGATCCCGGGCAAAGCTCTGAATTCGATTTCACGAAGAATCAGCACTTCGACGACAAGAACGTAGACTGCCGTGACCGATGCCGCTTCGGAGACTGCAAAAAAACCGCTGTAAATTCCACCGAGAACAATAAACGGCAGCGGAAGATCCCAGATCGACTCGCGCAGAGCGCCGGCCAGTCCGGAAAGCGAAAAAGATGCGAGCGGTCGGCGCAGGCTGCGGTTGCTCCAGATCGTCCAAGCACTAAGCAGGGCGACCATCAGGATACCCGGAAACAGACCGGCCAGGAAAAGCCGATCGATCGAAACGGTGACGCCGGTTGCCGTCTGTTGGGCGACGATACCGTAAAGAATCAGTGGCAGCGACGGGGCAAAAAGCAATCCGAGGCTCCCCGAGGTCGTGACCAGGCCGAGACTGAACTGTTCATCGTAGCCATCTTCAATCAGGGCCGGAAAAAGAAGGGCACCAAGAGCAATAATTGTGACCCCTGAAGCACCGGTGAATGCCGTAAACAGGGCACAGGCGGTAAGTGCAACAACGGCCAATCCGCCCGGCATCCATCCGATCAGAGAGCGGGTCACCCGGACCAGGCGGCTCGGAGCGTCGCTTTCACTGAGCAGGTACCCGGCGAAAGTAAAAAGCGGGATTGCCAGCAGGATCGGCATCTCGGCAATCCGATAGACCTCTATCGTCATCACCGAGAGATCAATATCCTGACGATAAAAACCCCACATGGCGCTGGCGGCAATGATCGTAAAGAGCGGCGCTCCGCAGACAGCGAGGATAAAAAGTCCGAGACCGACGAGAATCATGCCTCACCCTGCCAGTTTTTTAGCTGCTGAAGTCGGTGCAAAAAGAACACGGCATAACGATAGGCGATCAGGCCGAAAGCGAGCGGTATAATCAGCTCGAATATCCAGGCCGGCTGTCCGGACAGAACGGTTGAACCGAACTCCTGCTCCATGCGGACAAAACCAACACCATGCCAGGCGAGAACCGCACAGACAAAAACGGTAAACAAATCGAGCAGCAACCGTAGAAACAGGTTCTTTTTTTCCGGAAGAAAGCGGGAGAGGATATCAATGCTGATGTGCCGGTCATCGCGACTTGCCGCGACTGCCCCGAGCAGACCGAGCCAGAGAACCAGCAACCGCAGCAACTCATCCGACCAGAAGAAGGAGCTATCGAAAAAGTTACGCTGAACAATTTGCATGGCGCCAAGCACGATCATCAGGCCAAGAAAAAGGCACAGCAGGCTGTTTTCAAGCGTCCGGCCGTATTGGTCTAAGCGCTCCAGCAGCCGGTTCTTGCCGGAGTTCATCAATTATCGCCCCGGGAGACTTTGCCGTTGCGATATTCTTCAAGCCGGGAAGCAAGTTTCCGGTAGAGGGGGAGTGAAAACTCACCCTCATCTCCAAGCTCTTCAATCAATGTGTCGGCTGCGTTTTGCCAACGTTCTTTTTCGGCCGGCGGGGTATTAACAAATTCAATCCCCTGATCGGTCATCGCCTTGATCGCCTCTTGATTATTCTTGCGGTTGATCAGGTTGAGCTTGGTATAAACACGCCCCATGACTTCGCGCACCAGCAACTGATCCGGCTCGGAAAGTTTACTGAAAAACCGGTTATCGATCACCAGGGTGCCATATATGTAAGAAAGCGGTGTATCGGTCACATACTTGATCCGGGTATGCCATTGAAACGCCAGGGCTCCGATCGGAGAGGCCGCAACAACCTCGATCAGCCTGGCCTGCAAACCGGTCATAACATCGGTGATCGGCAGGCTGACCGGAGCCAGTCCGAAGGACTTCATAATCCGGTAGCTGATCTGATCCCCTTCCGGCACCCAGACCTTGAGCCCGCTGACATCGGAAATTGACCGGATTGGTGCCGGCGACATGATGTAGGCGAAGCCCCCTTCGGCAAAACCGAAGCAGGCAAAACCTCCCGCTTCGAGTTCGCTCTTGAGATCGTCGTCAATCACTTTGCGGACGTAGTCAACCTCTTCGTAGGAACGGAAGATCATCGGCAAACTCATGATATTGACATTATTGGAAACCGCCTCTAGGCTGCCGGCAATAAAGGCACCGCCATGCAGCTGACCGATACGGATCTTGCGCATCACACTCTTGTCGTTGCCCATGACCCCGCCGGCAAAAAACTTGATCCGGACCCGTCCCTTGCTGCGCAGACCGATTTCCTCGGCCCCGGCCCGCATATCCTGCATCCAGACCGAACCTTCCGGTGCCGCGGTTGCGATCTTGAGCGTGACGGCACCGACCGGTTGACAAAAGGTTAACAACAGAACAAATAGAATACTAATTCGAACAGACATTATCTTGCCCCCGGGTGTGAATTAAAAGTAATCATCAGCGGAATCCAGAAGTTCCCGGGCCCGCTCCTTGGCCAGCGCGTTCTGCAGAGTCAATCCTTCGGCTTCAACCGGTGCATCGAGAATCTCCTGCAGAACCCGGTCATGCAGTTCACGATCGTAAACCATCCGGGCATATGAGTTAGCCAGTTCAAACTTGGCCGAAAGGTTGCGCCCCTCGCTCAACTCAATCGCCCGTTCAAAATAAAATCGTCCTTCATCCGGCTTGCCGCCGAGGGACGGCGGGCGCAGACTCTTCAGCATGCCGAGATAAACCAGAGCGGCCCCCTGCCGATAATATTCATCAGTCGCAACAATATGCTCCAGCGCGGCCTCGTATTTCGGCAGGCCGGCAATCACCGACCAGTCAGTGCTGTTGAACTGGGCCCAGGCGAGCCAGCTAACAATATTGGCAAAAAGTGCCGGGAACTTATTCTCTTCAATCCTGTTCAGAATCGAACGAAACTGATCAAAATCGGCATGTTCGAGATCGCAGGCAAAATCGGCATCAAGGCAAAGGGCCCTTGCTCCATAAGACCTGGCCCGGTCAACCAGGCGCCGTCCCCGGTCCGGCTCGTTGACAAACAGAACGGCATAGGCGCTATAGAGTTCGGCCCCGGCTTGCAGCCGTTCCGGATTGTCCGGAGCACCGGCAATCAGGGCATCGGTCGCGACCAGGAAGGTCGGCATCGCTTGCCGGATCGTATCCGGATCCGGGTTATCCATCATCGCATCGGACAGCGTCTGCTGGAATCGGGAGAGTCCGCAACCGGATAACAGCAGCAATATTCCGCAGCTTATCAACAGGCAATAAAAATTTTGCTTCATGATCTTCAGCATCCCGGTCCTTCCTGCAGCTCCGGCAAGAGACCTGAGTTATTCATGCGGTATTAACTTTACTCGTCTTTATATGATTCCTCAAGCTCGACATTAACCATCGCTTCTGCTTCGATAAAAACCTTTTTGACCTCCGGCTGAGCCGTCCTGATCTGGCGATCAATTTCGGCAACCAGCTTTTCAAGCTGATTCGAGGTCAAACTGTCATCAAAATTGATGCTGATATTTGCCAGGATATAATCCGGCCCCATGTGCAGGGTCAGTATTTCGTTGACGTTGCCAACTCCGTCATTCCGATAGATCAACTCCCTGATCTCCCGGACTACCCTGATTTGCGCCCGCTCACCAATCAGCAACCCCTTGGTTTCATACGCCAGCCAGGCGGCCGTTCCGAACAGCAGCAGCCCGATCAGGACCGACGCCAGAGCGTCATAAACCGGGTCCCCGGTCAAATCCGCCAGCAGCACGCCGAAAAAAGCAACAGCCAGACCGAGCAACGCCGCCGAATCTTCAAACAGGACCACAAAAAGGGTCGGATCCTTGCCACGCTGCACGGCTTCGATGTAGCCCCACTTCCCCTTGGCTCTCGAGAATTCGGTCAACGCGAAAAAGAGCGCCGCCCCTTCGAACAGCATGGCCAGGCCGAGGACAAAATAGCTGACCAGGCTTTTTTCAACCGGCTGCGGATGCAGCAGTCGCCCGACCCCCTCGTACATCGAAATACCGCCGCCGAGACCGAAGATCAGGATGGCAACAACGAAACTCCAGAAATAGACCTCCTTGCCGTGGCCGAAGGGATAGAGTTCATCAGCCGGCTTTTTTGCCTGCTTCAAACCATAGAGGAGGAGCACCTGGTTGCCGGTATCAACAACCGAATGGATACCTTCGGCCAACATCGCCGCACTGCCGGTGATGACAGCTGCGATGAATTTGGTAATCGCAACCAGCGTATTGCCGATCAGGGCAGCGTAAATAACCTTTTTTGATCCGCTGGCCATTACCTCTCCTCGCCGTCAATCAGGACCCGGTCGACAAAGTTGCGAACCAGGCCGTTCGAGTCCGGTGTCTCGACCGCCGATGCAAGAACCTCGTCGAGATGACCGTCACCATCGGTATATTTTTCTTTATAGAAAGTCAGCCGTTCGACCAGCCGCGCCTTGTCAACCTCGGGATGAAACTGGAAAGCCCAGAACGGCTTTCCGATGACTTTGAACGAATGACAACATTCAGCGGTATAGGCGAGTTCAACACAGCCCTCCGGCGGCAGCATTGTCTTTTCCTGATGTACCGAGACAGCCGGAAAACCCTCCGGAACGCCACGGAAGACCGGGTCATTATGCGCAATCTCGCGCAGAGAGATCGGCACTGTTCCCATTTCAAAGTTTTCCGTATCGCGCGTGATGATGCCGCCGAGAGCCGTCACGACCAGTTGGAATCCGAAACAGGAAGCGAATACCGGCAGGCCAGTATCGATACAGGAACGCAACAGCTTCTCGCCGTACGGGACAAAGGTGTAGACCTCCGGTTCAAGCACCGAGGCATCACTGGCACCGCCAACGAAGAGGGCATCGTAGCCATCAACAATGTCGGGTTCGAATCGCGGGTTATCGAATACGTTATGGATATCGATCTGATCCGGAGCCAGGCCACTGTAATCGGAGAAGCTCTCGTGCTCTTCACGCCGGACCTGAGGGTCGCGACGGATCTGCAACAGTAAAACCTTTAACGTTTCCTTCTTTTTCACCAAACAGTCTCCGGCAATCAAAATAAGAACCTGATTTTTATAGCATAAAGCTCAGGAACCTGCATCGGTTTAACTCTTAGTTCTTGTCATTTTCTTTATCAACCCTGCATTCAGTCGGGCCCGCTCCGGGTCCGGGTCCGGTTGCGTCGGTACCTGTGAAAGCATGCCGAGATATGAATCCGGGAAAAAATTGTACCGGGCGCCGATCAGCACCAGGTCGCGGTACCAGTCGAACGGCACCATCGCCGGGTCCTGCCGCTCCGGTTTTGCCAGATATGTCATGGCCGTAAGGCTTTCACCGGCAAAAACGACGTCAAACGGTTCACAACTGTACCCCGGGCCTTCCGCTTCATCGAGAGCCGGTTTATCGACCTGGTACATCGTAAAAAGAACGCCCCAGGCCTTATCGTTCAGGCAACCGGTTCCAAGGAGGTCGCATTTGCCGGAATCATCCATACCGATCTTGTGAAAAACGAGACGATAACCGGGCAGCGCAACCGGCCCAACCCATTTGGCACTCGGTACCCGCTGTTGCAGGCGGAGCGGGTGCAGGTTGGAACCATAAGCGAGATAGACGATCTCGACCATATCAGGTCGCTCCCGGCCGTTTCAGTAAAAAACAGTAGTGAATTTTCGGGTTCCGCTGAAAATCCTCCGGAATGGTTTGCGCCGAGATGTCCCTGACTTCGAGCTGCGGAAAAGCATCGACATCGAACTTGAACCGCCGGAAGTTGGTCGAGAAAATGATCGTGCCGTTGTTCGCCAGCAGCTTGAGTGCCGCTTGCAGCAGTGCGCCATGATCGCGCTGGATCTCGAACGTATCATCCATCCGCTTGGAATTGGAAAAGGTCGGAGGATCGATGAAGACCAGGTCGTACTCCCCTTCGGCCTGGCCGAGCCACTCGGTACAGTCGGCCTGAATCGTCCGGTGGGCGTCGGCGCTGAAGCCGTTCAACTCAAGGTTGCGGCGGGCCCAGTCGAGATAGGTATTCGACATGTCGACGCTGGTCGTTTCGCTGGCACCGCCGAGGGCAGCATGAACCGAGGCGGCACCGGTATAGGCAAACAGGTTAAGGAACCGTTGCCCTTCGACCATTTCTCCGATCATCCTCCGGACCGGCCGATGATCGAGAAAAAGCCCGGTATCGAGGTAGTCGGTCAGGTTGACGAGCAGTCGGGCCCGCCCCTCGCCAACTTCGAGGAATTCACCCTCCTGTCCCTGACGACGGTATTGCGAACTCCCCTTCTGACGTTGCCTGACCTTGACGATCACCCGTTCCCGCCTGACCGAGAGAACATCAGGCAGAACCTCGATGATATCATCAAGCCGTCGACGTGCCGCTTCTTCGTCGATTGAAGCGGGCGGCGCATATTCCTGCAGGTGGACCCAGTCGCCGTACAGATCAACGGCAACGGCATATTCCGGCATATCGGCATCATAAAGGCGATAACAGCTGATGCCATTTTTACGGGCCCATTTGCCGAGCCGCTTCAGGTTCTTGCGCAAGCGGTTGGCAAACATCTCGGCACCGGCGGTTGACGCCGACTCGGCGGAAGCAGAAGTCTCCTTGTCAGATGCAGGCAGAACCTTCGCACCATCAGCCGGAACCAGGTAATGGAGCAACTGGCATTCAATGGCGCCGTTGTAAACCGTCTCACTCTTTTCCGGACGCAGACCGATGGCATAGGCGAGCTGCTGGTCGCTGGTCAATACGGCTGCCTGCCAGCCGCCAAAGTCGGACTGCAACCGCTCACCGAGACGGGTATAGAGTCCACGCAGCCTCTTGCGCTCTCCGAGACGCTCGCCATAGGGTGGATTCACCAGCAAAAGCCCCTGTTTCCCTTCAGGAAAATATTCCTCGCGTGTTTCGAGCGCCCGTTTTTCGATATGAACTATTTTTTCCAGACCTGCGGCGGCGACATTGGCCAGGGCATGCCGCACCACTTTGCCATCGGCATCGTAACCAACGATCCGGGGTAGCCGCTGACACCCGGCGTCACGACGTTGCTCCGCCTCGGCAACCAGCGTCGCCCAGAGATCCGGTTGGTGCTGTTTCCACCCGATAAAACCAAAGTAATTACGCAAAAGTCCGGGGGCGATATCGGCGGCGATCAGCGCCGCCTCGATCGGCAGGGTTCCGGAACCACACATCGGGTCGCAGAAGGCGCCACCCGCCGCCGCGATCTCCGGCCAGTCGGCCTGCAACAATAACGCCGCCGCCAGGTTCTCTTTGAGCGGCGCTTCGCCGGCGTCCTGGCGGTAACCCCGCCGGTGCAGGCTGTCGCCGGAAAGGTCGAGCGCCAGACTCCCTTCTTGCTTGCGCAGATGAAAATTGAAGCGGACATCCGGGTTGCGAACATCGACCGATGGCCGCTCGCCGGTCCGGTCACGGAAACGATCGACAATGGCGTCCTTGATTCGCAGGGCGGCGTAATGTGAGTGGTTGAGCGGTGCAGCGACCAGAGTGACATCGATCGCGAAGGTCTGGTCGACTGAGAAATGCTCTTCCCAGGGAAAATCGTTGCATAAACGATAAAGATCTTCTTCGCCGGCGATCGTCATCGACTGCAGCTTCAGCAGCACCCGGCTTGCCAGCCGTGACCAGAGGCAGCTGCGATAGGCGGTCGCCAGATCACCCGTGTAAGAGACGCCAGCCCGGATTTTGCGAATTTTACCGGCGCCCGACGCTTTCAGTTCCTTGAGCAGCAGTGATTCGAGACCCTTCGGAACCGTGGCAAAAAGATCGAATTTTGTCATCCGGCCTGCCCTGCCCTTTTTGCTACCGCCCGGCCAATCTCTTCGACACAGCTGTACGGGATCTTCAGGTTGCCACGACCACTACCGATCCGGATATCCCCTTTTGATTCACCATGAAAATCGGAACCACCGGTAATAATCAGATCGCGCCGCCGCGCTTCGGTAATCGCCCATTCAATATCGTCGTTCGATCCGCCCGAATTATACGCTTCGACACCGTCGAGCCCGAGTTCGACAAAGGCATCGAGGAGATCCGATATCACCCGGCGCTCCGGCGAAATAAACGGTGGATGAGCAAGAACGGCAATACCACCGGCCCGATGCAGAAGGTTGATCGCTTCGTTGACCGGAAAATACCGTTTTTCAACATTGCAGTGAACAAGGTAACGCCGGAAGGCATCATCGGAATCGGCAACATGCCCTTGTTCGACCAGCTCCATGGCAATGTGCGGCCGGCCGATTGCGCCGGCGGCTCGGGCCTGGACCGCATCGAGCAATAGCTGAGTTTTACCCTCCGCTGCGAGCTTTTCATTGACCCGTTCAACAATCATGATGTTCCGGTTTTTACGAAAATCGCGAAATCCCTGCAGAGCCGAGTTCAGACCGGAATGATGATGATCAAAGCCATAACCGAGCAGATGGATATCCTGGTAGCTTTCCCAGGCGACCGACAGTTCAACACCGACCAGGACCTCAACGTCGTATTCAAGGCCGGCCTGTAACGCTTCGTCGGTGCCATCAACCATATCGTGGTCGCAGATCGAGGCCGCTCTCAGGCCGGCTTCGGCAACCCGGCGAATCACTTCGGACGGAGGATAGGACCCGTCTGAACAGTGGCTGTGCAGATGCAAATCAACAAATGATTTCATAGAACAAAAACTCCGAAATTTTAGTGACATATCACCGTATCTTAACATGCGAAGCGACGGCTTGACCATGATACACTTTTACGTGTAGATTGAATCGCATTAAAAGTGTCAGGGATCCCGTGGAGACGATATTGAATGCCCCCGTTACTTGAAGTTCGTGATCTTAAAACCAGCTTCTTCACCGAAAAAGGGATTATCCGTGCGGTTGACGGCATCTCGTTCACCCTGCACCGTGGCAAGACCCTGGCCATGGTTGGAGAGTCGGGCTGCGGCAAGTCAATGACGGCGCTCTCTCTGCTCCGCCTGATTCCCGAGCCGGGGAGAATCACCGGTGGCGAAATACTTCTGGACGGCGAAAACCTGCTTGCCCTGTCGGAAGACGAGATGCGGTCGATGCGCGGCCAACATCTCGCCATGGTTTTCCAGGAACCGATGACGGCGCTGAATCCGGTGCTCAAAATCGGTGACCAGATCGCCGAAGTTTTGCAGCTGCATGAACGGCTGTCGTATCAAAAGGCACTCCGCAAGGCAGTTTCCCTGCTCGAGCAGGTCGGCGTACCCGACCCGCAGCAGCGACTGGACAACTATCCGCACCAGCTCTCCGGCGGTTTGCGCCAACGCGTCATCATCGCAATGGCGCTGGCTTGCGATCCGCAAATCCTGATTGCCGACGAGCCGACTACGGCGCTCGATGTTACTATCCAGGCCCAGATTATGGAGTTGCTGCGTCAACTTCAGGATCGCCACCAAATGGCGATCCTGCTAATCACCCACGATCTCGGAATCGTCGCCGAATCAGCGGATGACGTTGTTATCATGTACGCCGGTCTGATTGTCGAGCAGACCGACGTTAAATCACTATTCAAAAATCCGTCCCACCCCTATACCCGTGGATTGCTCGCCTCTCTCCCCCGAACTGACGATAAGCGGGGGAGACTGACCCCGATCAAGGGTCAGGTGCCGCCGGCCCTCGACCGACCGACCGGCTGTCCCTTTCGCAATCGTTGTCCGGAAGCTATTGCAAAGTGCGCAGCGGCCTGCCCCGAGCTCAAGCCGATCGAGACCGGTCATGCCGTACGCTGCTGGAGGCGAGAATGAAGCCGCTGCTTGAAATCCACAATCTTTCAAAATCGTTCCAGCTGACAACAAATACCCCCGGTGCCCGCAAACAGTTACTGCGGGCAGTCGACAATATCTCGTTTGCTCTCTTTCCCGGGGAAACTTTCGGACTGGTCGGTGAATCGGGTTGCGGCAAATCGACGACCGGTAAACTGATTCTCAGGCTGCTTGATGCCGATTCGGGCGAAATTATTTTCAACGGACAGAACCTGCGCAAGATCCCACCTGACCGACTGCGCAATCTGCGCCGCAATATGCAGATGATATTCCAGGATCCTTTTTCCTCGCTGAATCCACGCATGCGGATCGGCCAGATCATTGCCGAGCCGCTCAAAATTCATGGTCTCACCGGAAACGGAGATCTTAAGGAGTCGGTCTCCAGGCTGCTCGAGACGGTTGGACTCGACCAATCACTAATCGATCGCTTTCCGCATGAGTTTTCCGGAGGGCAGCGTCAGCGTATCGGTATCGCCCGGGCCCTGGCGGTCAAACCGCAACTGATCGTCGCCGATGAACCGGTCTCCGCCCTCGACGTTTCAATCCAGGCCCAGGTTATCAATCTGATGCGGGACGTGCAAAAGGAATTCGGACTGACCTATCTTTTCATTGCCCACGATCTCGCCGTTATCAGACATATTTGCGACCGGGTTGCGGTCATGTATCTTGGCCGTATTGTTGAACTCGGGCCGGCCGCGGCACTTTACACTTCGCCACGGCATCCCTATACCGAAGCGTTACTCGCTTCAGTACCGGTTCCCGACCCCGAAGCAAAGAAAACATTCAGCGCCTTGCCGGGAGAGGTTCCCTCACCGGTCAACCCGCCGAACGGCTGTCACTTTCATCCCCGCTGCCGTTATGCACGCGATATCTGCAAAATAAAAGCACCCGAATTGCTGAACATTGAAGAGGATCGGGAGGTCGCCTGCCACTTCAGCGACCAGGTCGGCCGAATCAAATCCGAATGACTGATGATTCAACCAAAGTGGCGATTTTCCACCACTCAATGCAAATTGCCCTACTCATTTTCGCCAGAGATTGTGTCACCTGACCAGCAATTTCCGACATTTTTGCTAAAAAACGCCTTTTCACCAAAAACCAGCCAGTCTGAAAACAATTCACATGGTCAGACCAATTAGAGGTAAACCATTGTTCTCCCAACCTTTTCTATAATATTTACAACAAATCGATTCATAATTACCAGATTTGGCACAGGCATTGCTTCTAATGAAAGGTATGTTCGGGGATTTTACGCATCCTGATCAATCGGAAAGCATCCCCTTTTACGCCGCCACGGGTACTCTCTCCCCCGGGCGGCGTTTTTTTATTCGACTCACAATGCCTATTTCGACTATTATGCTAACTTAATGTCATGATATATTTTTAAAGTTCAATTCTATCTGTTTTTTTCCTCGGGGGAATCCAATGGTTGCCAAACAATCAAATAAAGGATTCGGTGTCGCGACACTGGAGGATATCTCCGCTCTGATTCTGCAATCGCACGACCTCGACGAAACCCTGCGCAATATTGCCAACCTCGTCGCCAAACGGATGCGGACCGATGTCTGCTCGATCTATCTGCTCGACACGGATGACGAAACGCTGCGACTCCGGGCGACCAAAGGCCTCTCCAAGCGCGCTATCGGCAAAGTCACGATGAAAATCGGCGAAGGCCTTACCGGGATGGCCGCCCAGGAGCGCCGATCGATTGCTATCCAGGACCCTGAGAATCATCCCAAGTACCGCTACTTTAAAGAAACCGGAGAAGAAAAGTTCCATTCTTTTCTCGGCATACCGCTGTTCGACCGCAAAGCTCCACTTGGCGTTATCGTACTCCAGACCAAGGTGACACGCCAGTTCAGTGATGAAGAAATCAGCACCCTGACCACGATCGCTTTTCAGGTGACATCGATTGTTATCAATGCGCGGCTTCTCGACCGCATCCAGCAAAAGGAACACGAAGCGACCCGGGTCACCCGCGAGCTTGCACAGGCCAAAAGAAGTCTCACTGAAGATAAAGATGATCAAGATGAAGATGTTCCGTTCAGTACCGTAATTCGCGGCAATGTCGCATACCCCGGTGTCGCGATGGGCCAGGCCAACATCCTGGAAGAACGTCTCGGTTTTTCCGATATTCTTGATGAAGAAGCTGTTGATGAGACAGAAGAGCTTGAACGTCTCGATGACGCCCTCGAAAAAACACGTATCCAGACCATTTTCCTCGAAAAACGGGTAGCGGAAAGGCTCTCCGAAAGTGACGCCTCGATTTTCCACACCCACCAGATGATTCTCGAGGACCGCTCCTTCATCAAAAAATTACAGGATCAAATCAAGAATGGTCATGGCGCACCTTATGCTCTCGAAAAGGTTGTCAGTGATTATATTGCAGCCTTTGAAAAAATGGAGGATTCATATCTTCGTGAACGGGCCGCTGACATGGAAGACATCGGTCGCCGCCTGCTGGCTAACCTGATCGGTGAAGAGAACCACATGCTTCACCTCAAACATTCCGGCATCCTGGTCGCTCGGCAAATCCTTCCATCTGATATGGCCGCTCTTGATCATGAACAGATTACCGGGATTGTCACCGAAGCGGGAGAGAAAAACTCGCATGCGGTGATCATGGCCAAATCGCTCGGCATACCGGCACTGGTCGGAGTTAAAAAAATTCTGAGCCGCATCGCTCCCGATGATGATTTGATTCTTGATGCCAATTCCGGAACCCTCTATGTAAATCCGAATGAGGCAATTGTTGAAGAATATACCCGTCTTGAAGAAGATCAGAACCGTGAGCGGAGCCGACTCGATGCATTCCGCGACAAGCCGGCGGTCACGGCCGACGGAGAAAAAATTACCTTGCGCGCAAACATCGGACTGGTCAGCGATGTTCCGGTTGCTCTTCGCAACGGCGCCGAGGGCGTCGGTCTTTACCGGACTGAATTCCCCTATATGACCCGGGCCGATTTCCCGGATCGGCAGGATCAGTACATGCTTTATCGAAAAGTCATCGAAGGTTTTAACGACAAACCGGTCACCATCCGGACTCTCGATATCGGTGGCGACAAAGCGCTCCCCTACTTCTCGCCACCGGATGAAGACAACCCGTTCATGGGATGGCGCTCGGTCCGCGTTTCTCTTGACAACAGGGATATTTTCCAGACCCAGATCGAAGCAATCCTGATGGCCGGCATGCACGGTCCGGTCAAATTGCTCTTTCCGATGATTTCAAGCATGGATGAATTGATGGCCTGCAAGGAGGTTGTAGCCGAAGCGAGGGAAAACCTGCTGGCGGAAGGAGTCCTTTTTACCGATGAAGTCCCGCTTGGAATCATGATCTAGGTGCCGGCGGCTGTCCGTCTGGTCAAGCGCTTTGCCAATGAAGTCGACTTCTTTGCCCTCGGCACCAATGACCTGATTCAGTACCTGCTTGCCGCCGATCGCAACAATCCCCTGGTCAGCAAATATTACGATCCGCTCCATCCTGCAGTCCTGCAGGTTTTGAATGAAGTCAAAACGACCGCTGCCAATCTCGGCAAGGGCGTTTGCGTTTGCGGTGAGCTGTCATCAGATCCGATCAACCTGATTCCACTTATCGGCATGGGTATCCGTGAGTTCTCGATGCCGGCACCATTCATCCCCCGCACCAAGGCCTTTCTTGAAAAATTACCGGCGGATGTGGCCCGCAGGGCGGCCTGGGAGATCCTTGACATGGGAACCAGCAAAGAGATCCGGGAACATCTGGAGTCCGTACTCGAAGAGCTGAACAGCGAACCGGCCTGAAGATCTTTTCGGCACCCGGCGACACAGATCAGCAAGCTCCCGACCAGGGGATGCCCGGCAGACGAATCGTTTGCCGTCAAACAGCCGCGACACCCTGTTCAATCGGGGTTGCTTTCCTTTAGGTTGCGCAATTGATGATCGTGAATTTTCCCGAGGAAAACCAGGGCCGCAATCGCTCCGACCAACGCCAGAAACATATCGGACTGGGTATCCCAGACATATCCCTGGGTTCCGAGAAATGATTCGGCGGCCTGCTCCGAAAGAAGGGCAACCCACCACTCAATCAGTTCATAAAATGCGCTGAAACCGAGGCAGAAGCAGACTATGAAAAAGTTGCGCCAGGCGCGACTGTTGAAAACAGTGCGGCGGATGACAATTTCCCGGGCAATCAGTGCCGGGATGAACCCCTGGGCAAAGTGGCCGAGCTTGTCGTAGTTGTTACGGTTTTGCCCAAAGGTGTCTCGAATCCAATCGAACAGCGGGACTTCGGCATAGGTATAATGACCGCCAACCATCAGGATGACACAGTGGATCAGAATCAAAAAATAAGCCAAAGACGTGAGTGGAAAGGTCTTGCGGGTTGAGGCAAGAAGCACAAAGGCTATGATTGCCGGAGCGACTTCAAGAAGCCAGGTATAATAGTCTTTCGGATCGACCGCCGACCAGGCCAGAACGATCAGAAAAACAACCACCCAGAGTACCTGTTTGTTCATAATCGGGAGTTTTCAGTCTATTCCGATTCATTCCTTACGACCAGAACATATCCATAGTCCTGACCGTCTTCCGTCTTCAGGGGCGATGCTGTCAGACTGAGGTATTGTCTTTCACCGGCTGGCGATACACCTTCCAGTCGATAAATCTCTCCCTCGAAGCGGGCCTTGATCATATCACTGAACTTGACCAGAGTGGAGTAGGCACCATCCGAGTCAAGACTATCGAGACGCTTGCCGACGATCGACTCATCACAACCAAAAATCTCCTTGGCCGCTTCATTCAACTCAGCGACCTGGAGCTCCTTGTCTGTAATAAAAATACCTTCACGGGCACACCGGAACAAGGCTTCCAGACGCATACGGAAGGTTTCGTTCTCTTCTATCAGTTGTTTATGATCAAGCGCCATCCGGGTAACCCGCAGCAGGTTCTCCTGCATAACAGGTTTCGGAATGTAATCGAAAGCACCGTAACGAACAGCTTCGGCAGCCGTTTCGACCTCCGGCGCACCGGTAATCATGACAACCGGCGAAGTAATGCCGCGTTCCTTGATTTCGCGCAAGATTTCAAGACCGCTGTCACGACCGAGAAGAATATCAAGAAAAACGAGATCAAACTCCTCATCGGCCAAAAGTTTTTTGCCGTCCTGAAGATTACTTGCTGTCTTAACGGCATAACCCTCGTCCTTGAGAAAACTTTCAAAAGTAAAACGGATATTTTCTTCATCATCTACAATCAGAATCCTCGATGCCATCGTTTCCTCCTGTCGAAATTATATATGCTTTAGCTATTTATCGATTGCATAGACGGCAGTAACCGTAGCCCGAACCGTAACATCGCTTGCTGAAAGGGGCGGAGCAATCGAGGCAACCGCTTTTTCGGCATACATCGCCCGCGGCGCGGCAACTGAAATCGAACGCGCGTCATCGAGACTCAGCGACACCAGTCTGCCGAGTTTGCCACCGCCGGCATCAACCAGAACCGTAGCATCCTCATGCGCTTTCCTGGTCGCCACACGAATTGCTTCCTGTTGATACGAGCGTGGAGCCGAAAGCCCGAAGCGTAATCCGTTGACCCTGATTGCGCCGGCATCCACCGCCGCCGCAATCAGCTTGCCAACCAGATCAAGCTTCAATGTTTGCACCAGAATCTGATTACTTACCCGGAACCCGATAATCTGCGGCCGGGTAAAATCTGACGACTTCCCTGAACGTTGACTCCAGAGAGGGTCAATCGTGAACTGCCCGGTCGTCATCTCTTTCCCGTCAAGACCGGTTCGCCGAAGTGCCGTCAGCACTTTTTCCATCTGCTGACTGTTTTCACTCAGAATCTGTTCCGACGACTTTCCTTCAGTGATCAGGGCCAGGGTGAAGACCGCCTGATCTGCCGGGACACTCAATTCAGCAAGCCCACGGACCGTTACCGTCGCCTCAGCTAAACAGACCGCCGGAAGAAAAAGGAGAATCAGGATCAGGCACAAAAAACGCGGCATAAAGGCACTCCTTCAAATTTGCTTTAACTTAAAAGATATCAGAGCGCTATGGGGTTTACAACCAGTTTAAAACATTTCAGAACTGCAAGGATTGGTTTTAAATCGTCGACTGGCGCCAGAATTCGCAAAATCGTTTTCTGACAATTAATTGATCGCGAACGATAGACAGGTTAGACAAAACAGGAAAGGGGACAACCTGCGGCCAGGTCATCCCCCTCATTTGCCATAAACTCAGGTCCCCGCTGTACAAGGAAAAGGATTATTTCAGTTTAAGGATTTTGCCAAGGGAATCCTCGAGAATCGACAGTTTCTCTCCGGCTTCCTGCAACTTGCCACGATCTTTCTCCAGAACCTGCGGCGGTGCATTAGCGACGAACTTCTCGTTTGCCAGTTTTTTAGTAAAGAAATCGACATCCTTCTGGACTTTGGCGATCTCTTTCTTGAGCCGTTTTTCTTCTTCCTCGATATCGACCAGGCCGGCCAGCGGCAAAAGGATTTCAACGTCGCCGGCAACCTGGGTTGCCGACTGTTCCGGTTTATCGAGCCCGATGCCCATCTTGAGTTCCCCGGTACGGGCCAGTGAGCGGATATAACCCTGGCCACCCTCGAGGATGGCCAGGGAGATATCGCTTTTGCAATCGAGAAGGGCTTTAATCTGCCGGCTCGGGGCAACATCCATCTCACCCCTGATGTTCCGGATACCGCGAATAACATTCATGATAAGTTCCATCCGGTCGGCCCCCTCGGTATCGGCCGGCAGGTCACTGTCCG
The DNA here is from genome assembly GCA_002869615.1 of Desulfuromonas sp. Taxonomy (NCBI): domain Bacteria; kingdom Pseudomonadati; phylum Thermodesulfobacteriota; class Desulfuromonadia; order Desulfuromonadales; family Desulfuromonadaceae; genus Desulfuromonas; species Desulfuromonas sp. The sequence goes on from PKUH01000001.1 coordinate 117,704, forward strand.
GATACTCTGCCTGCATGATAAAGTCTACCGACTTTTGTCCCGGCAGTGCCTGCCAGATCTCCTCGGTGATAAATGGCATCAATGGATGGAGAAGCCGCAACAGCCGCTCGAGGACGACGTATAAAACAGACTGGGCCCGCTTTTTCACTCCGGAGTCGTCACCGTACAGATCATCCTTGATCAACTCGATGTACCAGTCACAGAACTCGTGCCAGGTAAAACTGTAGAGAACCGAGGCGGCATCATTGAACTTGTAATCCTTCAGGGCACCATCAAGCTTTGCCGTCATCTCGTTGAGACGGGTCAGAATCCAGCGATCGGCTAACGAGAGTTCATGTTCAGACAGATCGATATCGGCCGGATCGAAGCCATCGAGATTCATCAGGGCGAAGCGGCTGGCATTCCAGAGCTTGTTGGCAAAATTGCGGTAGCCGGCGATGCGGTCGGTCGAAAGTTTAATGTCGCGACCCATCGCCGCAAAAGCGGTCAGGGTAAACCGGAAGGCGTCAGCACCATAATCATCGATGACATGCAGCGGATCGATGACGTTGCCTTTACTCTTGCTCATCTTCTGCCCTTCGGCATCACGAACCAGGGCGTGGATATAGACGTCCTTGAATGGAACAACGTCCATAAACTTGAGCCCCATCATCATCATCCGGGCAACCCAGAAGAAGAGAATATCGAAGCCGGTCACCAGGCAGCTGGTCGGATAAAACTTTGCCAGGGTTTCGGTCTGCTCCGGCCAGCCCATGGTCGAAAAGGGCCAAAGTGCCGATGAGAACCAGGTGTCGAGGACATCGGTCTCCTGATGCAGGTTCCTGCTACCGCAGCTGCTGCATTCAGTAACTTCCTCACGCGAAACTGAAATCTGCTCACAGTCGTCACAGAACCAGGCCGGGATGCGATGGCCCCACCAGATCTGCCGACTGATGCACCAGTCCTGAATATTGAGCATCCAGTCGTAATAGGTCTTTTCCCACTGCTCCGGAACAATCCGGGTATCCCCCTGCCGAACCGCCTTGATCGCTTCCTCGGCCAGCGGCTTGACACTGACATACCACTGTTTGCTCATAAACGGCTCGATAACCGTCCGGCAGCGATAGCACTCGCCTACCGAATTACCGTAGTCCTCGATCCTGTCAAGCAGATCACGCGCTTCGAGGTCGGCGACAACATTGGCCCGGGCCTCGTAGCGTTCCTGGCCGTGATAAGAACCACCATTTTCATTGACCACCCCCGACTCGTCGAGGATGTTGATAAATTCGAGATCATGTCGCTTGCCGATCTCGAAGTCATTGAAGTCATGGGCCGGGGTAATCTTCACCACCCCTGAACCGAACTCGCTGTCAACGTACTCGTCTGCAATGATCGGGATTTCACGATCGACCAGCGGCAGCATCACCTTACCGCCGATCAGGTCGGCATATCGTTCATCTTCCGGGTGGACCGCAACGGCGGTATCGCCGAGCATGGTTTCGGGGCGGGTGGTCGCGACGACGATAAAGCGGTCGGCACCGATCACCGGATAACGCAGGTGCCAGAGGTGCCCACGTTTTTCTTCGTGCTCGACTTCAAGATCGGAAAGCGCTGTGTGGCAACGCGGGCACCAGTTGATCAAACGGTTGTCGCGGTAGATCAGACCATCTTCATAGAGCCGGACAAAGACTTCGCGAACCGCCGTCGATAACCCTTCGTCCATGGTGAAGCGTTCGCGTTCCCAGTCGCAGGAGGCGCCAAGTCTTTTAAGTTGTTCGATAATCTTGCCGCCCGATTCCTCGCGCCACTGCCAGACCCGCTCGATAAACTTTTCACGACCGAGAGCATGCCGGTCGTTGCCCGCTGCGGCGAGCTGTTTTTCAACCACATTCTGGGTCGCAATCCCGGCGTGATCGGTTCCCGGCATCCAGAGGACCTCGCAGCCGCACATTCTTTTCCAACGGGCGAGAACATCCTGCAGGGTATTATTGAGGGCATGGCCCATATGCAGAACGCCGGTAACATTAGGCGGCGGAATGACAATTGAATATCCTTCATCGCCGCTCTTTTCGTTGGCGTGGAACAAGCCTGACTCTTCCCAGGCCATGTACCATTTCTTTTCAACGTCATGCGGTTCATAGCCTTTCGGCAGATTTTCTTCCATCTCGATTCCTGTTCCCTGTGCGGCCGTTGCCGCCGTTAATCAATAAAACAAAAGAAATGGGGACCGAAGGCTTCCCCATTTCTCGAAAACATGTTGCGAAAATGTGTATGCCCTTGCGTCAGGCGCCACTCTTGAGCTTGCGGATTTCATCCTTGATCAGATTTTCTGCAAGATCAGGGACGACTTCCCATGCAATTTTTTCAAGAACAGCACCGGCGACCCTTTCGACGACAACCTGCAGATCGGCCTCCGACATGCCGGCGACCTGGGCTTCAATATTCCCGGCCGGCGCTGCCGGCTGAGATGACGGTGCCGGCGCGGCTGGCTGGACCGGAGGGGGGGTCGGTTGCACCGGTGGTGCAGGTTGTGCCGGCGCTGCAGGCGTTTCCGGCGGCGCCGGTGGAGTCGGCTCAACTGCCACTACTTCCGGTTCGGCCATCTCGATAGCATCACCGGTATCAGCCCATACATCGGAGGTATCGGCAGCCTCAGCGCCGGTCCCATCATCAATGATAAAATCCGATTCATCTTCAAAAACCTGGGGTTCAACAGCCTCGGTCGGGGCCGCAGCCGGAGTTTCGTCAAAAGAAACATCGCCCCAGTCGTCCGGTTCACTTGCAGTCGGGGCGGCGGGTTGCGGCGGGGCCGGGGCGGCGGGTTGCGCAGGCGGTGCCTGGGCCGGTGCGGCCGGTTGGGCCGGAGCCGCAGCAGGAGCGCCACCAAGCAATTCCTCCACTTTCCCGATGAGTGCCTGCGATTCAAACGGCTTTGATATCCAGCCGTTGGCTCCGGAACTGACTGCTTTTTCCTCGTCAAACGGTTCGAATGTTCCGGTCAGAAGAAGCACCGGGACATTCTGCAGATTCGGATCCTGCTTGACGGCGGCACAGAGTTCATAGCCATTTTTCCCCGGCATGAAAACATCAGCCATTATCAAATCGGGCTTATTTCCCTGTGCTTTTTGCAGAGCGGCATCACCATTATCAACAATCGTCAGGTCGTAATCTTCATGGGCAAATGTGATCCCGATGACCTTCTGGATTGTAATACTGTCGTCTGCCAACAACAGTTTCTTGCTCATTCATGCCTCCTTGGCGCTACCTCAGCACCGACGTCCTATTAGATGGATAGAAGAGTCAGCAGGTTGTCAATATCGAGAACCGGGTACCTGAAGTTCAGATATTCGAAAAACTGACTGGCAACGACCGACTCTTCTTCGTACGTTGCGGCAATAAATTTACCGTCAACGGCATCGACTATCTTTACGGCCGATTCGACCGGAAGTCCAACGACACCGTAATCACTCTGGTAGATGATCGTAAAACTGTTCGTACCGGCCTTGTAGGGACCAAGATCGGACAGGATATCTGCTGAAATCAGCGGGACAATTTCTTCAGCAAAAAGAAAAACCCCCGCGAGACCCCGACAAAGCCGAACCAGCGGATAAGCAACCGGTTCCTGCAGAATATGCCTGATCCGCTCTACCGGCAATGAAAAATTACGGCCGGCGAACATCAATAGAGCAACTTTATCGCTCATCCGGCGCCTCCGGCCTGCTCAATTGCCAGTGGTTCAAATCCTATCAGCGGCTCGGAACGCCAGAGATGCAACGACTGATATGGGAGGTCCCCGTTCATCCGCAAAAGCAGGGGGACTTCATGCAGCACAAACTCTTCGGCCGAAAAGATCCCTTCAATTTTGTCGACCGGCATAGCCCAGGCTCCGTCAGAGCCATTGACGACAATGTAAGCAGTCTCATACGCTTCCGGAACCGGCAGTCCGACCCGATGCCGAATATTGATCGCATGGATCGCTTCATCCCGGTAGGCCAACAATCCGAGCAGGCCGATTTCCGGATCAGCAGCAGAGCGGTCAAGCACGCCTGCTCCGGCTTCACGAATTTCAACCAGATCCTCAAGTGACAATACGAACCCGACACCGGCAATACGAAACACGAGCCTCTTGTCTGCCACTTCGGTCATCCGTTCATTGAACCCGTGCATATGCCCCTTGAGACAAAAGTCATTAAACTCTTAGGTAATTATCATATCTGAAGCAAAAGTGTCAAGGTTCGCAAGACAAATAACATTTGCTATTCTGCGCAGTTAGACGACGCTCCAGGGTCTGGGGAGAAAGATGTCACTATAAAGATTCAAGGCAAAGCGATCTGTCATCCCGGCGATAAAATCGGCAATCACGATTTCAATCTTTTCATCCCCTCTCTGGCGGCAACCATAACGGTAAAGGGCATCCTCGTTTTTCAGAAAATACCGAAAAAGTTCACGCAAAATATGCGATGCTTTTTCGAAACCATCATTGACCGTTTTAACCAGATAGACGTGCCTGAACAACCAATCCCGCAAAACGATCACGGCATTATCTATTTCCGGAGAAAAACGGATAACCGCATCACCATTCTCCATGGAAAGTCTGATAATATCCCCGATCATTGTATCAAGCCAGTCACAATTCGCCGCACCGAGAACCTCCCTGACCGTTTCCGGCAGTTCTGATTCACGAATAAGCTCGGCCCGCAGTGCATCATCGAGATCGTGATGAACATAAGCGATAATATCGGCAAACCGGACAATCTGTCCTTCCAGCGTCGACGGCAGGCTATCCGGATCAACATCACTGAGCGCTCCGCGCCCCTTTGAGTGTTTACGGATGCCATCCAGGACCTCTGCACTCAGGTTCAGTCCGGAGCCGTCGTTTTCAAGATACTCGACAACTCGCTGGCTCTGGCGAACATGATGAAACCCCCCGGGGGTCAGTTCATTGAGAACCCGCTCCCCGGCGTGTCCAAACGGAGTGTGCCCGAGGTCATGACCAAGCGCGATCGCTTCTGTCAGGTCTTCATTGAGGGAAAGCGCCCGGGCGATAGTACGGGCAATCTGCGAAACTTCCAGAGTGTGGGTCAAGCGGGTTCGATAATGATCGCCTTCAGGTGAGAGAAATACCTGGGTTTTGTATTTCAACCGACGAAAAGACTTGCAATGAAGAATACGGTCACGATCAACCTGAAAGGCGGTCCGCATCGTACAGGGCTCCTCAGCTACGATCCGCCCATTACTGGTAGAACTGAAAGCGGCATTCCCTGCAAGTACCTTCCGTTCACGCTCTTCGAGAAGCTGACGAATTTCCATCCCTAACCCTCACCTATTTCTTCTGTTTTTCCAAACAGATAGAGTTTAACAGACTCGCTGAATACTTGAAAGAAAAAGAGTCGCACCGCGCCTGATACGACCACACTGTTGATCGACACAATTCCACTTGACCATTGATGTTAGCGAGAATAGAATCACACTTCGCAAAAGAGGTGTGGTTTTGAAAAGAATACTGATCTGTGACCAGAGAAATGAATTACTGTCGACCCTGGAAATCATACTGAAAAACTGGGGTTACAGGGCATTGCCGATTTCAGACAGCAATGAATTCAAATCGATGATGAAGGAACTCGAGCCCGAGTTGATCATATCCGGGCCGGGATTCATCACCGAAAAAGGTGTCGCAAAAATCCTTAAAGAATCAAAGGCTCCGTTTATTCTGGTCAACGATTCCTCCATTGAAGCCGAAACACTCAAGGCGACCGAGGAACTCGACTACCCTGTTGATATTTTCAGACTCTTTGAGTTGACCCAGAAATATCTTGAAAAAATTCCGCGGCGCAACATCCGTCTCAAAGTTCAATTGCCAGGCATGTATTATTGCGGTGAATCACCCTGTATTGCCGAGATTATCAGCCTGAGTGCCGAAGGGCTTTTTTTTCGCACCGGCTCTCGTATCGATGGCCCTGATAATGTCCAGATCGTCCTCCCTCTTCTCGGCATGCAAAAAGAGCTTGAAATCAAGGGCCGTATTGTCTATCGGGTTGAACCTCAGGCCGGGAACAATTACCTGCAGGGGATGGGGATCGAATTCATTGACATTGCCGCCGACACGGAGAAGCTGCTCAGACAATACGTCGAGAACCTGCTGATGACCGAGTTAAGCGACAAAAGCTATGCCCAGGACACGCTCGATATAGAGCAATTGCAGAGCCGGTCTACGGAATTGACCTTGAAAATCAACCCTATCGACTGATCCTTCAAATGCTTTCCCTATAACTGTCTGATAACACTCTTGCCGACCGGCCAACCGGTGCCAAACGCCTCGGCGATGGTTGCCGCAACATCACAGAAACTGTTCCGAACGCCAAGCGATATCCCTTCCTGCAGATTCCGGTGCCAGGCCAGAAGAGGAACATACTCCCTCGAATGATCGGTGCCGGACGTCGTCGGATCACAACCGTGATCAGCGGTCAACAGAAGTAAATCATCATCATTCATCGCCGCTTTCAGCTCCGGCAACCAGCGGTTGAATTCAGCCAACGCATCGGCAAAACCGGCCGCGTCGAGCCGATGGCCATAAAGCATGTCGAAATCGACCAGGTTGGCAAAAACAAGGGCTCTTCCGGATTCGGAGAGCAGATCAATGATCTGTGCCATGCCATCACGATTATCACGGGTCGGCAACGTAGCGGCGATTCCGCAGCCGGCAAAAATATCAGAAATCTTGCCGATGCCTTTGACCGGAATCCCTGTTTCGACCAGATGATCAAGAAGGGTCGGAGCCGGTGGCGGCATTGAAAAATCGTGGCGGCGATGGGTCCGTTTGAAATTAACAGCCGAAGTACCGGTAAAAGGTCGGGCAATCACCCGGCCGACCCGGAAGGGATCGAGAAGATCCCGGGCAGACCGGCAGATCGCATAGAGTTCCCCGGGCGGGACAACATCCTCGTGAGCAGCGATCTGAAATACCGAATCGACGCTGGTATAGACTATCAGTCGGCCGGTCCGGAGATGCTCTTCGCCTAGTTCGCGCAGAATATCGGTGCCACTGGCTGCAATATTGCCCAGTACCGGTTTCCCGACCATCTTTTCGAACGGTTCCATTATTTCGGGCGGGAATCCAAGCGGAAACGTTGCAAAAGGTTCAACCGTAGGCAGACCGGCCAGTTCCCAATGGCCGGTTGTCGTATCCTTGCCGCAGGAGATTTCGGCCATCTTCCCCCAGGCCGCTTCTGGTCGCGGCACCGGCTCAAGGCCCGGAGTCGGGCAGATATTGCCGAGGCCCAATTGCTTGAGATGCGGAACATCCAATCCATTAACAGCTTCAGCAACATGCCGCAAGGTATTGGCATCGGCATCGCCGAAGCAGGCGGCATCGGGAAGCGCGCCAACGCCGACGCCATCGAGAACGATCAGGATTACCCGGGAAAAACGTTCAGGAGCCATGGCTTCTGGCATCCTGCCAACCCTTGATGATCGCAACACCGGCGCTGGTGCCGATACGTGTCGCGCCGGCTTCGATCATTGACCGGCAGGTCGACCAGTCGCGAATACCTCCGGCGGCCTTGACGCCGGCCCTGCCGGCAACGGTATCGGCCAGTTGCCTGACATCTGCAATCGTCGCCCCACCGCTAGAAAAACCGGTCGAGGTTTTGACATAGGCGGCACCATTTTCAACGGCAATCCGGGCAAGGGTTGCCTTCATGTCCTCGGCAAAAAGGCAACATTCGAGAATCACCTTGACGACGGCATCTTCGGCAGCAGCAACAACAGCAGCAATATCCCGTCCAACCTGATCAAGATCGCCGGCGACAGCGGCTCCGAGATTGATCACCATATCGATTTCGCTTGCTCCCGACGCCACTGCCCTTTGTGTCTGAAACGCCTTGACCGCCGACATTTCGTAACCGAGCGGGAAGCCGACGACCGTGGCAATCCCGACTTCAGATCCATAGAGTTTTTCGGCAGCAGCCCGAACAAACGTCGGCGGGATGCAGATCGCGGCAAAACCGTATTCAACTGCCTCTTCACAGAGCTGCGAAATCTGGTCGGGAGTCGCCACCGGAGTGAGCAGGGTGTGATCGATGAAGGATGCCGGATGGATATCTTCAGGTCCGGTAGTCGGCATTGATTTTGACATAATCATAGGTCAAGTCAGAGGTGTAGTAAAATGCTGAACCGTTCCCGAGGCCAAGATCAACCGTAACCGTAAATTCCGGAAGCTTCATCACCGCGGTCGCCGCAGCCTCCTGTTCGGCCGAGCCGGCAAGCCCATTTTCCGCCACCATGACTCCATCAAAGCTGATGCTGACCTTGTCCGGATCGACTTCTGCTCCGGAATATCCGACGGCCGCGATAATCCGCCCCCAGTTTGCATCTTCACCGAAAAAGGCTGTTTTCACCAGGTTCGAGGTGGCAATTGCCGTTGCTGCCTGCAGGCCGTCGTTATCATCGGCGGCGCCGGTGACTTCGATCTTAACCAGCTTGGTTGCTCCTTCACCGTCACTGACTATCATCTTGGCCAGATCGAGAAGTACCTCCTGCAACAGGCGGACAAAAATCTCAAAGTCATCGCCTTCACTGTCAATAACTGCGCCGGTTGCACCGTTAGCGAGCAACAGAACCATATCGTTGGTCGAGGTGTCGCGATCGACGGTAATCCGATTGAATGTTTGATCAACCGCCTGCCGCAGCGCCTTGTCAAGAAGTGCCGAGGAGATCCCGACATCGGTCATGACAAAGCCGAGCATGGTCGCCATATTCGGGTGAATCATCCCGGCCCCTTTGGCCAGACCGAGGATCGCATAGCCGGTGTCAGCGACCGCTCCGAAAGCGGCCGAGACCTTGCTAAAAGAATCTGTCGTCATCATCGCTTCGGCGACATCGCCGGCGGCATCGGGCGAAAGGTTATCCCTCAGCTCCGGCAATGCCGTCACGATTTTACCAACATCAAGCCGCTGACCGATTACCCCGGTTGAGGCGATGGCGATCAGATCATTATCAAGATCGAGGACTTCGGCAAGCGCTGAGCTGCAGGCGTTGGCGTCAGCAAGTCCCGCCTGTCCGGTGCAGGCATTGGCATTTTTGCTGTTGACCAGAATCGCCTGGCACTGTCCGGCGCGGACCCGGGGGGCCGAGACCTGGAGCGGTGCCGCCACAACCCGGTTGGCGGTAAATACGCCGGCACATTGGGCCGGCCTTTCCGAAACAATCAGACCGAGATCAAGCGCCTGGTTCTTTTTCAATCCGGACGCCATAGCGGCGAACCGGAACCCCTTTACAGTTGGATCGTCAGTGCGACTCATCATCCTTGTCCTTTATCGGCAACAGCATCGCGAACGTGGTGCCGGCGCCAGCAGTATCTTCAAGAAAAATAGTGCCACCCATCTTCTCAACAATCGTCCGGCAGAGGGCCAGTCCGATGCCGACCCCCTCCGGCTTGTCCGTGTTGATCTCGCCGAGCTGGCTGTATTGGGCGAAAACCTCTTCGGCAGCTTCGATCGGAACGTGAGTTCCGTCGTTGTGAATCCTGATATATATCTGGTCGGGATGCTCACTGCCTCCTGCTGCGGCTAAAAGAGACAGTGACCCGCCCCGTTCATTGAATTTGACAGCATTATCAATCAAGGCACCAATCAGCAGACCGAATTTTTCCCGATCGCCAAAGACGGCCGGAAGATCATCTGCCAGGTCGAGCTGAAGATCGAGCTCCAGCGCCTCAATCCGCTCGCGATAGGGCGCAATCTCCTGAAGACAGATCTCGCCCACCGCCAACGGATGCGAATCCCATTGCGCGGTTCCCGAGTCGATCGAGAAAAGCAGCAACATGCCGCTGATCAATCGTTCCATCTGAATACTTGAGTCGGTAATCTTGCCGAGATAATCATCAAGCTCCGCCTCACTGATCTCGGCACGGTGCAACTGCAGCAAGTCGGAAAAACCAAGCACCGAGGTTAACGGCGTTTTCAACTCGTGCGACAGGTTGCAGACCAGTTTTGACCGGGCCTTATTCAGGGCCTCGAGCTCACGCGCCTTGTTACGCAACTGGTTAATCAGGTTGAAGTTTTCGATCGCCATTGTCGCCTGGTGAGCAATTGAAGCGAACAGGTTCTGATCGTGCGCCGAAAACGAGGTGCCATCGGTTTTGTTGTTAACGTTGAGGACACCGATAGTCTGATCGCGCCCCCTGAGCGGCAGTGACAACGCCGAAGCGGTTGAATACTGTCCTTCGTCACCGGAAGGTGAAAACCGTCCATCCTCGACAATATCGTTGATCAATACCGGCTCACCAGTCGCGAAAACGTGCCCCGAGACTCCCTCGCCAGGAGTGATGACGGCGCTGTCCTGAACCCCCTTCGGCAGTCCGTGCGCCGCCCGGATCCGGAGGTTTCCGTCCCGGTCCGGAAGCATCAGCGAAGCGACTTTGACATCAACGGAATCGACAATCAGGTTGATAATCCGATCAAGCAGGGACTGCAGATCGACTTCACCGCTGGCTGTCTTGCCGACTTCACGCAACAGGACCAGATCGGTCAGAAGTCGATCAGCTTCTTCACGATTTTTTTTCGCCTCGAGATTTGACCGGTACTGAGAAAAAGCCCGTTCGACAACGGTCAGAAGTTCGGCATTGGAAAAAGGTTTGACCAGATACTCAAGAGCACCGCCACTGAGGACAGCACGAACGGCACTAAAATCCTGATGCCCGGAAATCACCACAACCGGAACTTCCGGGCACAGTTCCTTGACCATTTTCAGCACCTCAAGGCCGGAGACATCGGACATCTCGAGGTCGGTCAGTACCAGGCCGATCCGATGCTGGTTGATCAGTCGTGAAACCTCGGAGCCATTATCTGTTTCGACCACTGAATAACCATCAGCAGACAGGCTATCAATAATAACCTGGCGGAAGAAGGCCTCGTCATCAACGATCAGGACTCTTGGGGATTTTTCGGTTTCAGCTGTCATGCTGGTCCGATTTCCATCTGCTGTAAATCATGCCTGGCAACATGACTGTTTCGATCAAGGCATGTTATGCAATGCGTTCGCAACCCCGCTCAACAAACCGGGTCAGGCGCCGCAGCATTTCTTGTATTTTTTACCGCTGCCGCACGGGCACGGATCGTTCCGACCGACTTTTTCCTCATCACGAGCCACCGGCTTGCCGGGACTTCCTGATCCACTATGCCGATTCAAAAAATTTTTCTTCTTGCGCTGTTCATCTTCCATCCGGGCGATATCTTCGTCCTGGGCTAACTGCACCCGGAACAACTTCATGATGATTTCCTGACGGATCCGCCCCATCATTTCCATGAAGAGGTTGTAGGCCTCACGTTTGTATTCCTCTTTCGGGTTGCGCTGGCCGTAGCTGCGCAGACCGATCCCCTCTTTCAGGTAATCGATATTAAGCAGGTGCCCTTTCCATTGGGTATCGATAGTCTGTAAGAGCAGAACCTTGAGCAGGTGGTCCATGACCTCGGGCGTAAACTCTTCTTCTTTTTCACGGAACTTGGTCATGACCTGCTGAAACAGGCTCTCTTCAAGTTCCTCGGCTTTGAGATTCGGGTCATCGGCACTCGGAAGATCCGGCGGAAAGTTGAACTGGTTAAGAAAATCTTCGTAAAGTCCCCCCCAGTTCCATTGCGCCGGCTTGTCAACACAGAAGGTTGCAACCATATCACCGACCGTCTCGTCGTTGATCCCTTCGACCATCTCTTTCAGATTTTCACCACCGAGCACCTCACGACGCTGAGAGTAAATAACCTCGCGCTGGCGGTTCATGACATCGTCATATTCGATGAGGTGCTTACGAATCTCGAAGTTGTGACCTTCGACCTTGCGCTGTGCCCCTTCGATCGCCCGGCTGATAATCGGATGTTCAATCGGCTCACCTTCCGGAATTTTGAGTTTTTCCATAACGAAGGCAACTCTCTCGGAACCGAAGATCCGGAGCAGGTCGTCCTCGAGGGAGAGGTAAAAGCGGCTCTCGCCCGGGTCGCCCTGACGCCCGGAGCGCCCGCGCAGCTGGTTGTCAATACGACGCGACTCATGCCGTTCAGTACCGAGAATATAAAGACCGCCTGCAGCCAGGACTTCCTCCTTTTCGGCGGCACATTCAGCCGAAAATCTATCAAGGCTTTCAGTGAAGGCCTGTTCCGGATCAGCGGCAGTCGCCGCCGCTTTCCTTGCCAGCATCTCGGCATTGCCGCCAAGAACAATATCAGTTCCGCGGCCGGCCATGTTGGTCGCAATGGTGACTGCACCCTTACGGCCGGCCTGGGCAACGATTTCGGCTTCCTTGTCGTGCTGCTTGGCGTTGAGAACGTTGTGCTTGACACCCTTCTTTTTCAAAAATTCGGAAAGCTTTTCAGAGTTCTCGATCGAGATCGTACCGACCAGCACCGGCTGTCCCATTTCATTACAGTGGATAATATCCTCGACGACAGCTTCAAACTTCTCATTCTCGGTTTTGTAGATCATATCCGACTGATCCTTGCGGACCATCTGCTTGTTGGTCGGAATAACAACGACGTCAAGACCATAAATTTCCTTGAACTCAGTCGCTTCGGTTTCAGCGGTACCGGTCATCCCGGCCAGCTTTTCATACATCCGGAAATAATTCTGGAAAGTAATCGTCGCCAGGGTCTGGTTCTCGCTTTCAATCCGCACCCCTTCCTTCGCCTCAACCGCCTGGTGAAGACCATCGCTCCAGCGCCGGCCCGGCATCAGGCGACCGGTAAACTCATCAACGATCTGAACCTCGTTGTCCTTGACAACATAATCGACATCCCGCTTGAACAGGGTATGAGCCTTCAGCGCCTGATTGACATGATGCAGAACCTCGATATGCATCGGATCGTAAAGGTTGTCAATACCGAGTATCTTTTCAACCTTGGCGACCCCCTCTTCGGTCATTGATGCATTCTTCGCCTTCTCATCGACCGTATAGTCGCCGGTATACTCCCGCAAGGTCTGCCCGATGCGGCCACCATCACGATGTTCGATTACTTCCCCCAGCTTGAGCTGGGGAATGATCCGATTGACCGCACCATAGAGATCGACCCGGGACTCGCTCGGACCGGAGATGATCAGCGGTGTCCGCGCCTCGTCGACAAGAATCGAGTCGACTTCGTCAACGATAGCGAAGAATGGATTCCGCTGAACATATTCTTCGAGATCGAACTTCATGTTGTCGCGCAGATAATCGAACCCGAATTCATTATTGGTCCCGTAGGTGATGTCGCAGGCGTACGCCTCCTTGCGTTCAGCATCGGTCTGCCCGTGGATAATACAGCCAACAGTGAGATCGAGAAAATTATAGACCTCGGCCATCCATTCGGCATCTCGGCTGGCCAGATAATCATTGACCGTTACAACATGAACACCTTCACCGGCCAGAGCGTTGAGATAGACCGGCAGAGTCGCCATCAGGGTTTTACCCTCGCCGGTCTTCATTTCCGATATCTTGCCTTCGTGCAGAACGATGCCGCCGATCAACTGAACATCGAAATGGCGCATTCCAAGCGTCCGCTTCGACGCCTCTCGAACCACGGAAAACGCTTCCGGAAGCAGGTCATCGAGAGTTGTACCGGCGCGGTAACGCTCCTTGAATTCGGCCGTTTTGGCCTTGAGCTGATCATCGGACAAAACCTCGAATTCGGCCTCGAGATTATTGATCCGTTCAACCAGCGGCTGCATCCGCTTCAGATCACGTTCATTTTTACTGCCGATAATCTTTTGAACAATCGATCCAATCATATTGACTCCAGAAATTCAATCCGGATAGTCTCCGGTTATTATTGTTGATAAACATAGAATTTTAGCACAGTGGATTCCATGCCTACAAGTCAAGAAAGGGTAGATTCCGTAGTAATAAACAAAAAGGGCAGACCGTATGGCCTGCCCTGATTCATATCATGCTTTCCCTGCCTTGGAGGCCTTCTTTCGTTCATGTTCGATCAATACCTTTTTGCGCAAGCGGATCGCATTTGGTGTCACCTCAACCAGTTCATCATCATCGATAAACTCCAGCGCCTGTTCGAGACTGAGAATCGTCGGCGGGGTCAGGCGAACCGCTTCGTCGGATCCGGAGGCCCGTACGTTGGTCAACTTTTTACCTTTGCCGGCATTGACCACGAGGTCCTTTTCCTTGGCGTTCTGACCAATGATCATCCCTTCGTAAACCCGGACGCCGGGGCCAACAAAAAGGGTGCCTCGATCCTGCAGGTTCCACAAAGCGTATGCAACCGTTTCGCAGGCATCCATGGCAATCAGTACGCCGTTCTTACGTCCCGGGATATCACCCTTGTAAGGTGCGTACTCATGGAATACATGGTTCATTGTCCCGGTACCACGAGTATCGGTCAGAAACTCGGTCCGGAAACCGATCAGGCCACGTGCCGGGATGACGAATTCTATCCGGACGACGCCGTCCATCGGTTCAAGCTTGACCATTTCAGCCTTGCGGGTGCCGAGCTTTTCGATGACCGTCCCCTGGTATTCCTCCGGGACGTCGATTGAGAGATACTCCATCGGCTCACAGCGCACCTCATCGATCTCGCGATAGATTACCTCCGGCTTCGAGACCGCCATCTCGTACCCCTCGCGCCGCATGTTTTCGATGAGAATTGACAGATGAAGTTCCCCCCGGCCCGAAACCTTGAAGCTGTCGGTATTGTCGGTATCTTCTACCCGCAGGGATACATTGGTCCGGAGTTCCCGCATCAGGCGATCACGCAATTGCCGACTGGTCACGAATTTGCCGTCGTTTCCGGCAAATGGCGAAGAGTTGACGATGAAGTTCATCGAAAGGGTCGGCTCATCGATCGAGACATAAGGGATTGGTACCGGGTTGGCGGCATCGGCCAACGTTTCTCCGATGCCGACATTTTCGAAACCGGCAATGGTTACAATATCACCGGCCGCTGCATCGGGGATCTCGACCTGGGTCAACCCCTGATAACCGAGAAGTTTGGTAATTTTGCCGGTAGTCGACTTGCCATCATGATCGATCAGGGCAACCGACTCCCCGGCAAAAACCTTCCCGGCAAAAATCTTCCCGGTAGCCGTCCGACCGATATAGTCATCATAATCGATACTTGAAACCAGCATCTGGAACGGCGCCCCTTTGTCCCCTTCCGGAGGCGGCACATGCTCACGGATGGCTTCAAACAGCGGATCGAGGTTTTCACTCTCATCTTCCGGCTCATTCTTGGCAATGCCGAGCTTGGCACTGGTATAGATGATCGGGAACTCGAGTTGATCGTCCCTGGCGTCGAGTTCACAAAACAGGTCGAACACCATATTAACGACCTCTTCCGGGCGCGCACCGGGACGGTCGATCTTGTTGATGACAACAACCGGCTTATGACCAAGACCAAGTGCCTTTTTCAACACAAACCGGGTCTGCGGCATCGGCCCGTCAAAAGCATCAACCAGCAACAGAACCGAATCGACCATCATCAGGACCCGCTCGACTTCGCCACCGAAATCGGCATGCCCCGGCGTGTCAACGATATTGATATGCATATCATCGCGCTGTACCGACAGGTTTTTCGACAGGATCGTGATGCCTCGCTCCCGTTCCAGATCATTGCGATCCATGACCCGGTCAACCACCTTCTGGTTGGTCCTAAAGATTCCTGACTGCTTGAGCATGGCATCGACCAGGGTTGTTTTCCCGTGATCGACATGGGCAATAATGGCAATATTTCTGAGTTCATTCATGGTTTGATTCAATCTCTCAATTCAGTTCTTTTGCGACAAAACGAGACACCTTACTGGTTTGACCGAAGGAAGTCAAATAGAGAATCAGCCGCTTGCGGACGAGACGAAAATGCCGGCAGAAAAAAGGCCCCGGCAGATTGCCGGGGCCTGATGAAACATATTGAGTTATCAAGCTAGAGGAATTTCTTCGGGTTAACCGGAACACCGTTGCGCCTGATTTCATAATGGACGTGCGAACCGGTTGAACGGCCGGTATTACCGACCTTGGAAATCTGCTGACCGCGGACAACCCGCTGACCGGCCCGAACAAGGTTCTTGGAATTATGCCCGTAATAGGTCCGGTAGCCATAACCATGCTCAATAATAACCAGCTTGCCGTATCCGGGTACGGTCTCCGATTTACTGACCACACCATCGGCCGTCGCATAAACCGGCGTACCGGTACGGGCCGCGATATCGTAGCCTTCATGCATCTTCCGCTTACCGGTAAACGGCGACTTGCGCATACCAAAACTCGAGGTCAACCAGCCTTTGACCGGCCAGCCGGAAGGTTCGGCACCGACCATTGAACGCTGGTCGTTGAGAAATCCCTGAATCTCTTCCTGGCTTTCACGGCGCAAGTCTATGTCACGACGCATCTGGTCTATGCGGGTCTGCAGTTGCGAAAAAGAATCGTTTTCGTCAATTTCAGGTGGCCCGCCGATACCGACCATGGTGTTGGACTTCGGCTTCGAAAGATCGGCCATGATCCGCACCTTGGCGTCGGTCTGGGCGAGTAAGCGCATTTCCGTCTGGAGATCCTCAAGACCAGCCACCAGGCGCTGCAACTCATTGCGCTGCTGGCGATTCTCAGCCTGTAGACGGGTCAGTTCAGCCTGATCAAGCTCCGAAAGAACATAGTCAACGGTCATCGTCGTCAGACCGATCAACACGACCGCCGCAAATGCAACCCAGCCTTTGAGAACTGATCGTTTGATATTGAAACGACGTACCTGATGCGAACCTTCAGGAATGATCAGGAATGTAAACTTCTTGGCAGACACTGCGTCCTCCGGTATACGACTCGACATTCGGCCTTGGCCGACAATCCATCTAAAGTATAGGTAATACTGTAAAAGTTCTATTTATGTCAAGACCAAAATTTATTACGGTCCTGACCTGCAACCAGTCTGTCAGCTGCCTGATGCCAGTTCGAGCTGCATGGCAATTTCGTCACATTCGGGAAATTTTGCGCACTTGATGCAATCACCCCAGATCTTGTGCGGCAGCTCCGATTTTTCGATTTCATTAAATCCGATCTTGCCGAAAAAGCCGGGTTGATAGGTCAGGCAAAACACCCTTTTCATCCCGATTTCACGGGCCTCATTGATCGCCGCATCAACCAGCAGGCGTCCGATGCCTTTACCGCCAGCTTCAGCAGCAACGGCGAGCGACCGGATCTCGGCCAGGTCTTCCCAGCAGACATGCAGCCAGACCGTGCCGACAACTGCTCCGGCATCTTCAAACACATAAATATCCCGGATCGTCTCGTAGATTTCGGGCAACGAACGGGAAAGCATCAGTCCGTCCCCCGCATACCCGATCAGGAGTCGATGGATCGCTTTGGCATCGCCAATCCGCGCTTTACGAATCATCTCGTCACCTCCATCGCTACCCGACCTGACCGACTGAGCGACCGATCAACTCCCGGGCGTGCTCGAGGGTTCGATCCGTAACCTGGGCACCGCCAAGCATGCGCGCCATCTCGTCGACCCGCGCTTCGCCATCCAGTGCCACCAGATCGGTTCTTGTCCGATCATCATCCTGATGTTTCTCGACCCGAAAGTGGTGATCGGCATAAGCAGCGACCTGGGGCAAATGGGTTACACATAGAACTTGCAAGCCTTGCGCCACTTTTTTCAGTTTTTCCCCGACCTTGGTCGCGGCGATACCACCGATACCGGCGTCAACCTCATCGAAAATAGCTGTCGTCATTGCTTCATCAGCCGGAACCGAGCGCCGGACTGCCAACATAATTCGCGACAATTCGCCGCCAGAAGCTATTCTATTCAAGGGTTTAGGATCCTCCCCCGGATTCGCCGCGAGAAAGAAGGAACAACGCTCCATGCCCCGCGCTGAAGGCTCCTCAAGGGGCTCAAGCCGGACCTCGAAACGGGCCTTCTCGAGAGCGAGATCCTGTAGCTCGGCCATGATCTTCTGCTGCATCATCAGGGCACCGGATTGCCGTTTTTTGCTCAAGGCTGCCGCTGTTTGACGCAATTGGGCTTCAGCATCTGCCATTTTTTTCAGCAAGGCGTCGCGGGAAGCCTCAACATCGGAGAGTTCTTCAAGCTCACTGACGATCGCCTTATGATATTCAATCAGCTCTTCAACCGTCGGCGCGTACTTGCGTTTGAGCGACGTCAGCAGGGCCGAGCGTTCTTCGACTTCAGCCTGACGCTGCGGGTCGAAAACAATTTGTCCGGCATAATCGCGCAGCCGCGAGGCAACATCTTCCAGCCCGAACTGGGCCTGACGCAGTGCCTCAGCCAACTCGACAAACATCGGGTCGACATTCCGGAGGCCATCCTGTTCAGTGGCGAGACTGGCGATCCGATCACAAATCGCCGCCTCCCCTTCATACAGTTCGGAAACTCCGCTGGCACAGACCGTTGCCAGTTTCTCGGCATTCTGAAGCATTTTGCGTTCGCGCTCAAGCTCCTCATCCTCCCCTGGCCGAAGTTCGGCCTGTTCAAGCTCCTGGGCCTGGAATGAAAGCAGATCGAGTTTTTGTGCACGATCACGCTCCGCCAGTTCAAGTTGGGCCAGCCTCTCCTGCAGAGTTTTGAGCTCGGCATAAGACCCTGCATAGGCCGCCAACTCGTTGTCAACTCCTGAAAACCGATCGAGCAGATCGAGATGAGCCGACGGTCGCTGTAATTGCTGCTGCTCATGTTGCCCGTAAATGGCAACCAGATCGGCAGAAATAGACTGTAACTGGGACAGTGTCGCCAGCGAACCATTCAGGTAGACCCGGTTTTTCCCGCCACGTGAGATGATCCGTCGCACCAACAATTCATCACTGACCTCAAA
>PKUH01000002.1 GCA_002869615.1 Desulfuromonas sp.
AAAAAAGATTCTCAAAGGAGAGAAGATGCCGGAAACGAGGGAATTACGGACACTGCACGATATTCTGCTACGTGCCAACCGGCGCCGGCCGAACAACGATGCGTTCATCTACCGGATCGGAGGCGACGAACAGGTCGTCACCTACCGTAAATTCTACGAAGATGTTCTCCTGCTCTCCCGGGCGTTTGCTGACAAGAAGGTCGGCAAGGGGAGCAAAGTCCTCCTGCTCTCCGACAACCGCTACGCCTGGATCGTCACCGACTTTGCCCTGCTTGCCCTTGGCGCAATCAGCGTTCCCCGCGGCAGCGACACACCGACCCGCGAACTCGACTACATTATCGACCATTCCGGCTGCGACTATCTGGTTGTCGAAACCCGGAGCCTGCTCGATAAACATAGCGAACTGTTTTCGCAGACGAAACTACGCAACATTTTTCTCATCGAGGGTGAAAGGGGTCACAAGCTTTTCAGCAATCTCTACACCTACAACGAGTTGATGAAAGACCGGACCATCACCCCCGAAGATATCGAGGAGTTTGAAAGACATGGCGAAAAACTTGAGTCCGACGACATCTTCACCCTGATCTACACCTCGGGAACCACCGGCAATCCGAAAGGGGTCATGCTGACCCATCGCAACGTCATGTACAACGTCGAGAAAATCCCGCTTATCGTCAATCTTGAGCCGGACGACTACTGGCTTTCGGTTATGCCGACCTGGCATATTTTTGAACGGGCGGCCGAGTACATGGCGATCGCCAGCGGCGGATGTACTGTCTACTCGTCGGTGAAAACTTTTGCCGAGGACCTCCAGTATTACAAACCAACCCTGGTCTGCTCGGTGCCGCGTCTCTGGGAAGCGCTCTACTCCAGAATCAATGCCGCCATTGAGGAAAAAGGGGCGGGCAAAGCCCGCCTGTTCCGTCTCCTGCTCAAGGCCTCAGCAGCCTATCGGCGCAACCGTCGACTGCTCAAGAACCAGCTGCCCCGCTTCCGCAAAGACTACATCCTCAACACCTTGCCGTGTAAATTCCTGGCAGTTGTCAAGCTTGTGTTGCTCGCGATCCCCTACCGGATTGCACAAAAGAAGTTCATCCTCGTTCAGGAGAGATTCGGCGGCCAACTCCGTCTCGCCGTCAGCGGCGGCGGCAGCCTGCCGAAATATCTCGACGAATGGATCGACGCTCTGGGCATCCGGATTGTCAATGCCTACGGCATGACCGAATGCGCCCCGGCGATCGCGGCGCGCGGACTCAACTGCGAGATTTTCGGCACTCTCGGTCCGGCCCTGCCGGGCACGGAAATACGCATTGCCGATGAACATAACCAGCCGCTTCCGGCCGGCGTCGAAGGAGAAATCCAGGTCAAAGGGCCGCAGGTCATGCCCGGCTATTATAATAATGACGTTGAAAACGCCAAGACCTTTACCACCGACGGTTTCCTGAAAACAGGTGACCTCGGGAAGATGACCATCAGTAATGAACTGCTGCTCACCGGCCGAGCCAAGGAGATCATCGTTTTGGCCAGCGGTGAAAACATTGACCCTTCGCGCATCGAAGGAGCGATTACGATGCTCCCCTTCGTCAAGGATGCTGTCCTGGTCGGGCAGGACCGTAAAGGCTTGGCGGCATTAATCGTTCCTGATTTTGACAAGCTCAAGGAGTTTGCGCGTGAGAAACTGCAGCGTTCAAAGGAGAATGACGACGAATTGATTCAGGATCAGGGTCTGGTCGACAGGACCCGGCAGGAAATCAATAAACTGCTCCATCCGAAAGACGGGTTCAAAACCCATGAACGGCTGATGAATCTCCGCTTCCTCGACAAGGAATTCACGCCGGGTGAAGAACTAACCAACACCCTGAAGAAGAAACGGCACGTCATCGAACGCAAATACCATGAACTGATCGAAAAACTTTTCTCATAGAGCAATCCGCATATAAACAAACGAACCGGAACTGGATTACGTTTCGCTGCTGTTGCGGGCCGACCTGCTACCTGATCCAGCCCGGCATTCCTACAACGACTCAAAAACCGACCGGTCAATCTTCCTGAAAAAAATCGGTGGATTGACTACATCGCCGTACTGATCAAGCGAAAAGTCCTGCAGAACCCCGGGGAAATCATGTATTCCCAGCATGGCCTTTTTCATCTCCTCACCCTGCAGTTTCTTCTTTAACGCTCGCAATGCAAGATGGGTCGCATCATAAGCATGAGCCGCAGGAAAAGTCGGATCGTCGAAAAATCTGGTGCGATGCGCTTTCAGGAAATGTCCGACCTCTTTTCTCTTCTTGTGAAAATCAACACTCTGGACAACGGTCAGGCCTTCAACGCTGTCTCCACCATAGGTAATCAGTTTGCCGCTGAAAGACCAACCGGTCGCGTACTTCGGGATATTCAAGTCGAGTTTTGCAGCCTGCTGGCAGATCAAGGCCGTATCGATTGAATTAGCAAGTATCAGCAGACCATCCGGTGAATCATCGAGTAGCGACTTGACAAGTTCATAAAACAAAACAGCACTGGCGGTTTTGAATGGGACAGGAATAACCGAGTGGCGATCATCGGCAAAATCCTCTGAAAAGACCCTGAGCCAATCTTCGGTGTAAGCCCGATTTTCAACATCATACAAAACTGCTATCTTTTCCAGCCCGAGGTTGCTGACATGCCCGGCCATAGCGGCCGCTGCTTGCGAATTGGCGTAATAAACCCGAAAAAAATAATCATCAATCCCGATCAGTTTATTGGTACTGACCGTCGGGCTGACCAGTGGGATTTTCGCATCATTCATGATCGGCACAATGGATACGGCTATTTGGCTTGTCATCGGACCGACAGCAAAAGCAACCTGTTCCGCAACCAATTTCGATGCGGCGCGCTTTGCTTTTTCAGGATCAAGCCCGGTATCGACAATTATCGGTTCAAGTTGATGCCCCGACAAACCACCGGCGGCATTAACCTCTTCCACAGCCAGTAAAAAACCGTCGCGCCCGGCGGCGCCAAGACCGATTGATCGACCGGTCAGACAACCAATAAAGCCGACCTTTACAGGCTCCTTATGCCTTTCACATCCGGTTGAGAACAGGGCAATCAGGATGAAAAAGGTGACAGCACAGACTGTTTTCATATGATTGTTCGGCAAACCGACCTCTCCTGAAACTGCGTCCTAACGTCCACACAAAGCACCGATATATCGCGAACCGACCTGCTCGCTGGCCAGAATCTGCTTGACTGGCGGAAGCTTGAGAATCACCCCGAGCACCGCCGCCAGGGCCCGGTGGCTGAACAGGACCTGGTTGTCAAAAATCAAATTCTGAAGCTTGCCACGCTCAATCGCCAACAAAACAGCTTTATGGGTAGAATTGACCGGAGTAATGACCTTCCTGGCACGCCCGACCATCGATAGCGAGCCACGCGGACAATTGCGAACGCAAACACCGCAACCGAGGCAGAGGTCATGAGCAATGACCGCCTTTTTCCTGCCGAATCCGTTTTCACCATCACTATCCAGCGAGATCACCTTGACCGGGCAGACCGGAATGCAACGGCCGCAACCGGTACAGGAAGCATCGACCTCGGCCAGATATTGACTGGTATGGACCGGATGCATCAGGCCGAAGCGCTGGGCTGCGAGCATCGCTTCGCAGCAACACGGGCAGCAATTGCAGATGAAGTTGACTCCCTTTTGCACATTCTCACCGAACTGAACAAGGTTTTGTTCCCAGGCCTTGTGCAGCAACTCCAGGCATTCCACCTTGTCGATCCGGCGGGTCACGTCATGTCGATTGAGCGATTCGGCCACCGTATTAAACGTCATGCAGATGTCCATTTCGGCATCGCAGGCAGTTCCCTGATGCTGCTTCTTGTGCCGGCAGTAACACATGCCGACGCCTATTTCTCGCGCCGACTCGATAACTTCGGTCGCCCGTTCAAAATCGAGAACATGCAATGCCTGTTCACCGGTCAGGACCGGCTCCTGAACAAAAACCCGTCCAAGCTGTGTTTTGCCGGTGACAAACAGAGCTTTAATAAAATCCTCCTCGACGGTAATATATTGTTCATACAGTTCGGAGAGAAGCTTCTGATCGAGATCATCACGCGTCCGCATCAGGGCAAACTCGAAGAACCCGGCCATTGGCGGCGGCAGCACATATTCCATCCGGCCATCGACTTCCATATCGACCAGCAATGCCCGATCTGCCAACGCCTGCAGAACCGTCTCCGCTTCG
>PKUH01000003.1 GCA_002869615.1 Desulfuromonas sp.
CAGGAAGAACCGCGCGGTCGCGGCCGCGCACTCCGCCATACTCTTTTATTGAGCCATAAAAGAGTATGCAGAAAACGGCTCCCTTGCAGGGGGCTTTTTGTGCAACTGGATTTGTTTCTGTTCAACTGTGCTGCCCGGGTGTTTGCCTTGAGGCAAACGCGGAATGTCTCCGTGGCGGTTGCGGTCGGGCTGAGGTTCAGTGAGCGCGCGAGGGCAGCGACCTCAAGAGCAACGGGGGTGAGTCAAGGGCTTTGCTTTTAAAGTATTGAGACTTTTCCTGTTTTTCTCTGACAGCTGACAGCTTAAAACTTACAGCTGTCTTATATTTAAGACCGCCGGGCGACACCGGCGAACTCGAATTATGCTTTCAGGGTGTGGTTGGAAAAGTATGGCGGAGTGTGGTGTCAGGCAATGTTTTGCAATAAACCGTCCGATCGATTGAGTGCCTGCTCCGGGCTAAACTGGAGGCCGAGCCGGAAAAGGCCGGTTCCTTTCTGTTCGTCAATGTAGCGGATGGATGCGAGAACCTGTCGGTTGCTCGGCCAGAAAGGATGGCGAAAACGGAGCCTGACGGCCGAACCTATCTCAATTTTGCGGTCGCAATCGAGGGCGATGCCGAAGGGACTGACATCAAAACTGATGGCCGGTGCGAATGTCGATTCATCGGCCAGAGAAAATTCGACAATCGACTGTTTCTGCATGCGGGCAGCTTTACGGCTTTCGCTCTGGTGCGGCGAGATCACATTGCGGAAAAGCTTGGCCCGGTAAAGCTCCTCATCGGCTTTCTGAATGAGGTTCTCCGCACTCTCATGCTTCGACAGGATGAACGACAGGCCGCCGCTGATCGTCAGTGTGCCGCGATCGAGCAGGTGCTCTCCCTGAAAGCTCGCCTTTTCAATGACTTTGCGGATCCGGTCGGCAACTGAATAAGCCTGGTCGCGGCTGACATTGGATAGCAGCACGGCGAATTCTTCACCACCGTAACGGGCGGCGACATCGCCTTTGCGGATACAGTGTGAAATAATTTTTGCTACCTGCTTGAGCGCCCGGTCGCCGGCGAGATGACCGCAGCGGTCGTTTAATTGTTTGAAGTGGTCGAGGTCGAGAAGCAGGATCGCGGTGGCCGGGTCTTCGGTGGCGAACCTCTGGTTGCAAACTTTTTCGAGGAAGGACTTGAAGTAGGTCTGGTTGTATAGCCCGGTCAATCCGTCGCATATTGAGGCATTGCGGATGTCGGCCAGATCGACTGCCTCGACAATCCGGGGATCGGCGATTTCGCCGACTACCTGGTGCAGATAGTCGAGCAGTGCCGGACGCAGTGCCGAATCGACTTTTTCACCGACCAGGATTTTTTGCCGATGTGCCAGCGCCTCTTCCCAGTAGCGCCGCGCCACATTATCTTTAAATTCCTTGCCGACCAGCTCTTTTAAGGCTTCACGGAAGACCCCGTCGCCATGATCTTCATGTAAAAGTTGAAGATTATGGATCAGGGCGCGATCGTCATGACCGTATTGGCCAATGATTCGGGTAACAGAGTTCTTCATTCCCGTCCTACCTTTAATTGCAATTCATATTTAAAAAAGAACCAGAAGCGGAGGTTGCAGGGATGAAGCCAAAAACAAGGAATTGAGGAAATTGCCCCTGGATTAAGGTGTTAGAAGGGCTTAATGCCTATTCGAATCTGAATGATACGTCATGTGCCGAAATATGGAGTGGCCAAAAAACAGGATTACTGTCCAGTCGGTTTTGATTCACCACTCTCATGCAGGTAGACGGTCCGGCTCGGGAAGGCAATCTCCAGTCCCAACGCTTCGAGCGTCTCCATTATTTTCAGGCTCAAAGCCTGCCGGGCATCGAGATATTCGCCCCAGTTAGTGGTCGTGGTAAAACAATAGACCATGATGTCGAGGGATGAAGCTCCGAAGTCGGTGAAGTTGACGAGGAAGAATTCCTGATCGATGGCCGGGTCGTCCTTGAGCAGTTGCCGGATCTTTTCCACCGCCGTCTGCATCTGTTTCGAGGTCGTATCGTAGGTGACGCCGATATTCAGCTTGATGCGCCGTTTCGGCATCCGGCTGAAGTTGTCGACCGCCATATTGGCAATCACATTGTTCGGCACGGTAATCAGGGTTTTGGCAAAAGTCCGGATTTTGGTTGAGCGGAACCCGACCTCTTCAACGGTCCCTTCAATATCGCCGGCGAGAATCCAGTCGCCCGCCTTGAACGGACGGTCAAAGATAATCATCAGCGATCCGAAGATGTTGGCGATCGAATCACGTGCTGCCATGGCGACGGCAATGCCGCCGATTCCGAGCGAAGCGAGCAGGCCGGTGATTGAATAGCCGAGGTTCTGAATGACCATCAGAATGGCGAAGAAAATGATCAGGCCACGCAGAAACTTACGCATCATGCCGACCAGGTTTTCGTCGAGGGATGAAGAACTGCATTCGACCCGTTTGCACAGCAAGCGGTCGATAATGCCGGCCATGTTGAAAAAGGCCCGGGCGATCGCTATGGTCACCAGAACCTGGATCATCGCATGCGACAGGGATTGCAGGTTAACAGGCCTGGCCGGCAGCTCGAGGGTCTGTAGAGCAAGGAACAGCCCGCCGATAAAAACCAGCATTTCGGCCGGTTTCTGGAGGCTGGTGATGATCAGGTCATCATAATCGTTTTTTGTTTTGGCACTGATCGAATGCAAAACGCGGTCGTAGATGACGCCGAAAATCCGTTTGACGATCCAGGCGGCGATGATGATGCCGAGGGCGGTCAGCCATGATTGCACGGTAATTCCGAGAAAAGATTTTTCGAGAAAGGGTAGCAGAGAGTCCATGCCTGTTCCTTATTGAAGGTTGGTCAGCTTTATCTTCTTAGCAGAACTGGAATGTGAATGCAAGGTACTGATAATACAGATGGGAGACTGCAACTACGGCACGGTGTGGTACAATAGGACAGAAATAAAACAGCTAAAGGAGTGAGTCATGACTCAATCTCGGGACAGCTTCAATGTATTGAAAACACTCGAAGTTGATGGAGAGCAGTACGAATACTACAGCCTTGATGCCCTAGCCGATGCCGGACATGAAAAGGTTGCGCGGTTGCCCTTTACACTCAAGGTGCTGCTCGAAAATCTTTTGCGGTTTGAGGATGGCGACACGGTCGAGACCGGAGATATCGAAGCGGTCATCGATTGGCTGAAAGAAAGAAAATCGAATCACGAAATTGCTTATCGCCCGGCCCGGGTTTTGATGCAGGACTTTACCGGTGTTCCGGCGGTGGTCGATCTCGCCGCAATGCGCGACGCCGTTGCCCGGGCTGGCGGCGACCCGGAAGCGATCAATCCGCAGGTGCCGGTCGATCTGGTTATCGATCATTCGGTCATCGTCGACGAATACGGCAATCCGCAGGCTTTTCAGGCCAATGTCGAAAAAGAGATGGCGCGCAATCGTGAGCGCTATGCTTTTCTGCGCTGGGGGCAGATCGCTTTTGACAATTTCCGGGTGGTGCCGCCCGGGACCGGCATCTGCCACCAGGTCAATCTCGAGTACCTGGGGCGAACGGTCTGGAGTGAAGAGCGCAATGGCCGTAAACTCGCTTATCCGGATACGCTGGTCGGGACCGACAGCCATACGACCATGATTAACGGCCTGGCGATTCTCGGCTGGGGGGTCGGCGGCATCGAGGCCGAGGCGGCGATGCTCGGGCAGCCGATATCGATGATTATCCCCGAGGTTGTTGGCTTCAGGATGAAAGGCAAACTGAACGAAGGGGTCACGGCAACTGACCTGGTCCTGACCGTCACCCAGATGTTGCGTCAATTCGGGGTGGTCGGCAAGTTCGTCGAGTTCTTCGGCTCCGGCCTTTCGCAGATGCCGCTCGCCGATCGGGCGACCATTGCCAATATGTCCCCCGAGTATGGCGCCACCTGCGGCTGGTTCCCGATCGACAACGTGACCCTCGATTACCTCCGGCTGACCGGCCGCGAAGAGGTCGTCCCGTTGGTTGAGTCGTACGCCCGCGCCCAGGGTTTATGGCGCGAGGATGATACTCCCGACCCCGAATATACCGACGTTCTTGAGCTCGATCTGTCGACGGTGAAGCCGAGCCTTGCCGGCCCGAAGCGGCCGCAGGACCGGGTTGACCTGACCGCTCTGCGCAGCGCCACGGAAGCGACCTTCCCGGAAGGTGAAGCCGACAAGGAGCAGCCGGTTGAAGGCGCCGATTACAAATTGAAGCAGGGCGATGTCGTCATCTCGGCGATCACCTCCTGTACCAATACCTCCAATCCGGCGGTGATGATGGCGGCCGGTCTGCTCGCCAAAAAGGCGGTCGAGAAAGGGCTGAAACAGAAGCCCTGGGTCAAGACCTCGCTGGCGCCCGGCTCCAAGGTCGTAACCGATTACCTCGAGAAGGCCGGCCTGCAGATGTACCTCGATCATCTCGGCTACAATATTGTCGGTTACGGCTGCACAACCTGTATCGGCAACTCCGGGCCGCTCACCGGGCCGATCGCCGCCGCTATTGACGAAGGCGACCTGACCGTCTGTTAGGTACTCTCCGGGAACAGAAACTTTGAAGGTCGGGTCCATTCACAAACCAGGGCCAACTGGCTCGCTTCGCCGCCGCTGGTGGTGGCCTATGGCCTGGCCGGCACAACCCGGATCGACCTCTCTTCGGAGCCGCTCGGTCAGGACAAGGACGGCAACGATGTCTACCTGGCTGATATCTGGCCGAGTGATGCCGAGATTGCCGAGCTGGTCAAGATGGTTTCGGCGGCGATGTTTCGCGACAAGTACGCCGATGTCTTCAGCGGCGACAAGGCCTGGCAGTCACTTGAAGTCCCGGAAGAGAAAACGTATGCCTGGGATCTTGATTCAACCTACGTTCGCGAACCCTCGTTTTTCGAATTGCGCGAGGACCCGGAGCAGGGTCTGTCCGGCTTCAGCGGAGCGCGCGTTCTGGCCCTGCTCGGTGACTCGATTACCACCGACCATATCTCACCGGCCGGCGCCATTCTGGCCAGCAGTCCGGCCGGCACCTATCTTCAGGAGCACGACGTCAAGCCGCTCGATTTCAACTCCTACGGTTCACGGCGCGGTAACCATGAGGTGATGGTGCGCGGCACCTTCGCCAATATCCGGATTCGTAATGAAATGGTACCCGGCACCGAGGGTGGTTTTACCCGGCATGTTCCGAGCGGCAACGAGATGAGCATCTACGATGCGGCGGTCAAGTATGCCGAAGAGGACACGCCGCTGGTCGTGGTTGCCGGCAAGGAGTACGGAACCGGCTCGAGCCGCGACTGGGCGGCCAAAGGGACGCTGCTGCTCGGGGTCAAGGCGGTTATTGCCGAAAGCTACGAGCGGATTCACCGCTCCAACCTGATCGTTATGGGGATTCTCCCCCTGCAGTTCAAGGGTGGCGATACGCGCAGCAGCCTCGGCCTCGATGGCAGCGAAACATTTGATCTGCATGGGCAGAGTGAACCGCTGCAGCCGGGGCAGGATATAAGATTAACGATCCACCGCGCGGATGGCAGCTCAACAGATCTGACGGTGGCCAGCCGTATCGATACGGCCAATGAGGTTCAGTATTTTCTCAGCGGCGGAATTTTGAATTTCGTCCTGCGCAACCTGATGAAGTAAAAGTTTTAAGGGTCAGGTCTCAATTTCTGACACGCATGCAACTATAAAATTGTGTCAAATGTCGAGACCTGACCCCTTTTCACTTTTCATAGCTTCTTAATCGGTGTTTACCTGGATTCTGGGAAAACCGTTTCTGCATTTCCCCCCTGTTTGTTCCCACTGTCGCTTGACACTTCTCCTGGCAGTTATAATATTAGAGATGTGTAATGTTTGTTCTTTTCGTCACTGCTCCTGGCTTTTGTCTTGTCCGTTGCCGGCGGGCTGGAAAAGAATCAAGAGCTGACGATGAATGCTGTAATTCTTCCCTGGCACGCGGAGATAAAATATGAACTATCCCGTCTGGTATCTACCGGAAACCGGTGGTGGCCTGCTTATTGCCCTTATCGCAATAACCCATGTCTTTGTTGCCCATTTTGCGGTCGGTGGTGGTCTCTACCTGGTTTTGACCGAACGTAAAGGGTTGCGCGAGAATAACCCTGACATATTGGCTTTCACAAAACGTCATACCAGGTTTTTCATGCTTGTGACCATGGTTTACGGCGGCATAACCGGGGTCGGTATCTGGTTTATCATCTCCCTTGTGCAGCCGGCAGCGACATCCCTGCTTATCCATACGTTTGTCTATGGCTGGGCGGCGGAGTGGGTGTGGTTCCTGGTCGAGATCACGGCGCTGCTTGTCTATTACTACACCTTTGACAGAATGGACAGCCGTACGCACCAGGCGGTTGGCTGGATCTACTTCGTGGCCGCCTGGCTCAGCCTGTTCCTGATCAATGGCATTATCGATTTCATGCTGACCCCTGGAGCCTGGGTTGTTGATCACAATTTCTGGTCGGGATTTTTTAATCCGTCTTTTTGGCCATCTCTATTTTTCCGCACTTTTCTCTCGTTCATGTTGGCCGGACTCTATGCTTTTGTCACCTGCGCTTTTCTTAAGGATCCCGGATTCAAGGCAAAAATGACCCGCTACAGCGGTACATGGGCCCTCGGCTCTTTAACCCTGATGCTGCCATGCGCCTACTGGTATTTTGCGATCCTTCCCGAACCGGCCCGTGCCCTGGTGACCGGGAGCTCGCCTACCATCCGGGCGGCCGGTGAGTTTGCTCTTTATGCCATGGTTGCCACTATGATCCTGCTGTTGCTGCTGACTGTCATCCGTCCGGCATACAACAGTAAAGCCGTTGCCATCCTCGCCCTGGTGCCAGCGTTCCTGCTGCTGGGCGCCTTCGAATGGACCCGTGAGGCAGCCCGTCGGCCTTTCGTTCTCAACCAGGTCATGTACTCAAACGGCGTCACTCTGGCCGAGGCCGAAGAGCTGCAGGGGGAGAGCTTCCTCGCGCGTACGAAATGGGCTGCGGTGCATGAGGTGAGTGACGAAAATCTCACCCGGGCCGGAGCCGAGCTCTTCAAATTCCAATGTTATGCCTGTCATACGATCGGTGGTCTCAATAATGATATCCTGCCCAAAACAGCGGCGATGGATTTCCCGACGCTGCACGGCTACTTGCTTAACGTCATCCACAAGCGGCCTTATATGCAGCCATTTTTGGGCACTGAAGAGGAAGCCGCGGCGCTGGCCGCGTACATCGTCGGCGAATTGCACGGCAAGGATGTCGATCCGGCCCTGCTTGAAGCACCGACCGGGCAGGGGCAAAAGCTCTATGAGGAGAACTGTGTCGGCTGCCATGGCCTCGATATCATCGAGGAGTGGGCGCAAGGCCTGACTCTATCCGAGATCATTGCCGGGCTCGAATCCCTGAGTTCATTAAATGACATGATGGAAAACTTTTCCGGAACCACCGCGGAGAAAGAGTTGCTCGCCGGTTTTTTCCAGTCGCCGCGAGCTCAGCCGCTATCCGACGTAGAGACAGGCAGGGCCATTTTTGAACAGAACTGTACCGGCTGCCACGGCAGTGACGTCATCGTCGACTGGTCTCAAGGAAGGTCTGTAAAAGCTATCGCCGAAGCGCTGGTTGCCCTTGGCAAGTTGAATCCGATGATGGCGGGACTTTCCCTGGATGATGCCGAGCGGCAAGCCGTGGCAGCGTGGGCCCTTTCCGGGCGCGAAGGAGAAGAACAATGATCCCCATTATTCCCACTCCGGACAGTATTCCGACCCACTGGGCCTACTTTCAGTTCTTTCTGCTGTTGACCTTTCCGCTGCATTTGCTGTTCATGAACGCTTTGCTTGGGTCGTCTGTCATCGCCATTTATATGCACCTGAAAGGGGGTGAGAAGCGCCAGGCCCTGGCTTATGAACTGGCGAAAGGGATCCCCCTGCTGATCGCCCTGACCGTCAACCTGGGCGTCGCCCCGTTTCTGTTTCTCCAGGTTCTCTATGGACACCTTGTGTACTCCAGTTCTGTGCTCATGGGGATGTTCTGGCTGATGATTATACCGGTCCTGCTGGTCGCCTACTATGCTGCCTACTGGTATGATTTCAGGTTTTTCACCCTGGGGCGTTCCGGGGTCGCAATCCTCTGCTGTGCTTTTTTCGGCTTTCTTTTTATCGGTTTTATGCTCAGCAACAATATGACGCTGATGCTGCACCCGGAAACATGGGATACTTATCTTGAGAACTCGAGCGGAACCTTTCTTAACACGGCTGATGTGACGCTCTGGCCGCGCTACCTGCACTTCATGATCGGCGGCACCGCCGTTGGTGGTCTCTTCGTAGCTCTTTATGGACGCTGGCTTCAACGCAGAGAACGTCTGCTCGGTGCTTATGCCTCGGCGGTCGGGATGCGATTGTTCGTCGGCTTGACCTTTGTCCAGATTACAGTCGGGGTATGGTTTCTGCTGGCGCTGCCGAAAGCCCAGAGGATGCTTTTCATGGGTGACAATAACCTGGCAACAACCTGCTTTGTCGTGGCCTTGCTCCTGTTGGCCACTCTTCTGGTCACAACAGTTAAAAAAATGATCTATACCTCCACGGCACTTTTGTTTGGCCTGGTCTGCACAATGGTTCTCATGCGGGATTTCGTGCGCAGCGGTTATTTGCAGGAATACTTCAATATGGGAATGCTCAAAGTCGCTCCAGAATACTCCCCACTGATCCTGTTTCTCGCGACACTGTTCGTCGGTTTTGTTCTTGTGGTCTGGATGTTGCGGGCGGCATTGACCCGATGTCGCGACTGAAGGGTCTCTTGTTTCGTTTTCTTGTCAATCGGGACTTGTTGGAATAGCTGGTGAAGTGAAGGAATCTATTGGCTCTGTCTGCAGATCTCTTCCAAAACATTAATCTCGATTTTCTGCTGCCAGCACAGTATTAAGAAGTAGCATTGCTACAGTTGTAGGGCCAACCCCGCCAAGTCGCGGAGTAATCCAGCCCGCAACCTCAGCAACAGATTCTGCAACATCAGGGATAAGCTTTTTCCCTTCCCAGGTAATCCCACCACTGATCACTACAGCCCCTGGTTTGATCATGTCAGGTGTGACAACGCTCGGACTCCCTACTGCTGCGACAACTATGTCGGCCCGCTTTGTATAATCAGAGAGGTTCTTAACGCCGGAGTGCACCACGGTGACTGCTGCATTTGCATAGGGTTGTTTCAGGGTCAATATAAGTGAAAGCGGTCTGCCAAGAGTCGGGCCACGTCCGACAATAACGACTTCTTTACCTTCTACCGGAATTTTGTAGTGTTTGAGCAATGCCTGAATGCCTGCCGGTGTGCAGGGGACCGGACCAGGCTCCTGCAATACCAGGCGCCCGAGGTTTACGGGATGAAGACCGTCAGCGTCTTTATTCGGGTCCATTTGAAGAAGGGCTTCATTGAAATCAAAACCCTCCGGAACAGGGTGCTGTATGATAAATGCATCAACCTCGGGATTACTGTTGAAACTATTTACAGCATTCAGAAGCTCTGCCTGGGTTGCTGTGGCAGGAATGGAGATGTGGAACGAAGCGATACCCACACTTTCACAGGTTTCATGTTTCTTATGAACATAGCTCATGCTTGGACCATCTTCGCCAACCAGAATGGTGCCAAGCCCCGGGGTGACACCTTTTCTCTTGAGCCCTTCAACTTGGGTCGCAACCTCATTCAGAACTGCTTCGGCAACAACTTTTCCTTCAAGTAACTTTGCAGACATTTCGACTCCTGTAATGTTGGGACACAACAATTCAAGCCTGTAGCAATTTACTGTAATTGAAAGACAAGGTCAAAGAGATATGTTTCTTGTGTCTCCTCTCGCATCGTTTTGTATAGGAAGAATTGGCGTACTTGAAATTAACAGGTTGTGGTGGTCTAATTGTTG
Organism: Desulfuromonas sp.; assembly: GCA_002869615.1. Taxonomy (NCBI): domain Bacteria; kingdom Pseudomonadati; phylum Thermodesulfobacteriota; class Desulfuromonadia; order Desulfuromonadales; family Desulfuromonadaceae; genus Desulfuromonas; species Desulfuromonas sp. The sequence continues at coordinate 9,903 of PKUH01000003.1, forward strand.
TAGGCAGACAAACCATGCTGGGGCCACTCAGGACCACAAGGCTTCGTCCCTAAATAGTAATAGACCTACACTCGGGAGTTCATAATGAGCAAAAGATCTTTGTTTCTCTTGATAATTCTCGTCTTTCTTGCAGGCTGCGCAGTCAACCCGGTAAC